>JALZVN010000347.1 GCA_023299965.1 Saprospiraceae bacterium
GAAAAACGCTCCTCTAGCTATGAAACCGAGAGGTTTCCTGCTAGGGAGCGCCAACAAAAACTAGAGTCTAACCCAAGAAAGTTCTTTATATATAATAATTATATTGTTCTTTTCTGTAGTGCAAGTTTAAGTAAAAATTTACTTCTTTGTATATTTTCTTTCCTTAATTTTTGCTTTTTTACCAGTAAGTTCGCGAAGGTAATACAATTTCGCTCTTCTTACCTTACCTCTTTTCAACACCTTAATCTCTGATATGTTTGGAGAATACAAAGGAAATATTCTTTCCACACCTACTCCGTTAGACATTTTTCTAACAGTAAAGGTTTTAGTAGTCTCATTACCATTGATTTGTAAAACGTTGCCTCTGAAATCCTGAACTCTTTCTTTTGCTCCTTCTATAATCTTGTAGCTGACTACAATATTATCTCCAGGCTTAAATTCTGGTATTTCTCTCTTTGTTTCTAACTGTTCGTGAACGTATCTTATTGCATCCATTTTTAAGGTATTTTTGAAGGAATCAATCCTTCCTTGTTATGAAGCGCAAATATACTACAATTTATAGAATATAGCTACGTGTACATGAAAAAAATATTTTATCGTATCAGAGTCGCGTATGCTTGGATCTGCTGCGCCCCTTCTCTGGGGCTTAGATAGGTTACCAGGACTACATATACTCCGTTAGGTAGATCAGGTCCGAAATTATCTTTCTGACCGTTCCAGCCCTGAAATTGATCATTGGTCTCAAAAATTAGCTCTCCCCATCTATCCCAGATTTGCATTCTGAAATCTGAAATATTCTCAAGCGATCCGACTCCTAAATAAGTATCATTTTTATCATCATTGTTAGGTGTAAAGGCATTTGGTAGGAAGTAACTATCAAAAGGTATCACATCCACTGTTGCAAAAGCCGTATCAATACACCCATTCTCAGCCGTAACTAAGAGAACTATCTCTTGTAAACCAGTATCTCTAAAAATAAAAATAGGATTTTGATCACGAGATGCGCCTTCTCCATCAAAGTCCCATTGCCAATTGACCACATCTAAGGTGGATTGATCTGTAAAAAATACCTGAGGGTTGAGGTCTGTAACTTCATCCGGTCCGAAAGTAAAATCCGCCTCTGGTCCTTGCAGAATGGTAATAAAATTATTGAAGGTTTCACTGATTTCGCAATCAAAAGGAGATACAATATCAACAGAAATATTAAAAGTTCCTATATCTGTAAATTCGTGTGTGGGGCTAATTTCTGTACTAGTATTCCCATCTCCGAAATTCCACAAAATATCGTAAGTACTATCAATGGGCGTGGTTAAGTTATTAAATATAACAACCCCACCAGGAGAGCAAGCAATAAATGAATTAGGTTGCACGAGCACCTCTGAGGGTATTGGTGACCAATTTATGACCGTATCCATAGTACTTGCACATTCGTTGTTATCAATAACAGTAAGCTGTATATCTTTTAAACCTGGGTCCTGATAAAGTATGATAGGATTTTGTTCGCTTGAAGTATTATTGTCGTCTAAGTCCCATAACCATTGATTTATCATTTCGGCTCCCGTAAAACTAAAATCTGAGAATACCACTGGACCAACGATACAGGTATCGAAATCTACATCGAAGCCTGCCACTATTTCAGGAAATACATTTACGAATATGTTCGCAGAATCTGCACAAGTTTGCCCTGGGTTAAGCAACAACATGCCTTCATAAACACCAGTATCCGGGAATGTAACAAGCGGTTCAAACTCAGTGAATCTGATAACTTCTCCATTCTCTCCAGTATTAAACTCCCAATAAAAGTCTATAATATTGCTTCTTTCTCGGCTATTATTTTGAAACACAAACTCATCTTGCCCACATAGATTTACTAAAAATGATCTATCTCCTATTTGTTCATCAAAAGGTATTTCCGCAACCACCGTTGGCTCGCATGTTGTTACATTAAATTGAAAATCTCTCTTAACTACACTTAGAAGTTCTCCATTTCGAAATTCTTCTATACAGACACCAACTACAAATTGACCATTTATGAGTGGTGTTCCTGTTATAATCCCAGTATCCTCATCTATGATCACTCTAGGTTCCCCACCTAAAGGAAATCTAGCATTGAAATTAGGCACCTGGTACAGAACATCATTATATGGTGGTGGTGCATCAGGATTTGGTGCTACTCCATTAATATCAGTTGATTGTCCTTGTCCTTGACCGGTACCAGCTAAACCTCCACCTAAAGAGGGAGCACAAAAACTATATTTTAATTGATCTCCTTCAGGATCAGTCGCGCTTTGATCTGCAATTAATGGCTCTCCCGCACAGATTACTATTTCTGGGAAGAAATTGAATGTCGGAGAATTATTACATGTTTGTTGTGCAAATGGAGTCAACTCAATAGTATAGGTAGCTCCTGAACTTTGTGGATTTATTATGTTAAGAATACTATTATTTCTACAACATCTTGAATAAGTGATATCATAAGAGGTAGGGCTGTTTGGCAGATTAGCTCTAAATGTATAAACGCCTCTTTCAACGCATGCGTTATCGGGTATAATCAAACATGGATTGTCTAAATTCGGAGGTACATTTGTAATAGTTGGTCTTTCTAAAATAACGTTAACTACTTCTTGCCCTTGAGAGAAAATAGAAACAGTACCTTGAGCTGACCCTGGTCCTGTGCTATCAAAATTGGCGCCCTGTAAATCTGCACAATCCCTATAAACGTTCAGAGTAAACTCATAATCTCCATTTCCTAAACATACGTAGGTTATTTCTCCACCAACAATATGCCTTGCATTTACAATCAATGGAACAAGGGTAAAAAAGAGAAGAAGAAGAAGACTGGATTTTCTTAATGACTTTATATACATATACTAATTAATGCTAAAGGCTTACGAGTTATTGGAATTATTTATATTTTTTTAAACAAAACGTAATTAAATATTAAAGACTTACGTTTGTGTAATATAACTAAAAAAGCTGACTAGATTCCGTATATTAGTTAACACCACAATTTAACTCAATATTATGTAAAATCAACTACATTTCCTTAAATGATAGACATTGACCATTTTGAAAAAAGCCTTCAGGTTCTTAACCAAGGCGGCACTATACTCTTTCCTACAGATACTATTTGGGGCATCGGCTGTGATGCTACAAATGCGCTAGCGGTAGACAAAGTATATTCTCTCAAGAAAAGAGACAAACAGAAACCCCTAATAGTTCTGGCTTCTGACATAGGAATGATTAAGCAATATGTGATGCAGGTGCATCCTAAGCTTGAAACCCTACTGGAATATCATACTCGACCAATCACAATTATCTATGATCATGAAAAAGGGCTCCCAACAAATGTAATTTCTAAAGACAACACCATTGGAATTCGGATTCCGCAAGACAATTTTTGCCGTGAACTGATCAGATCTTTTGGAAAACCAATAGTAGCTACTTCCGCAAATATTAGCAATGAGGCATTTCCTAAAAATTTTGGTGAGATCACCTCTAATGTGCTACAGAAAGTCGACTTCACGATTCCGTACCGTCAAAATGATACCAATTTTCTACCTCCGTCTGCCATAGTGCGATTGAGTCCTAATGAAGAACTTATATTTTTGCGTAAATAAAACATGAGTCCACTCCGAAATTCATAAAAGTGAAATCTCATCCAGGATATTCCAATTTGTAGAATTCATCACTTTTCGGAGTGGGCTCAAACATCAATCTTCTCAAACCTTTCAGGTTCATCATACAAATACTATATTTGTCATGTATGAAATGCACAGTTTACTACGATAACACTTCTGTTGAACCAACTCCAAATAAGATGAGTTTTTTTGAAGAACTCTACTTTGATTTCAAAGTAAGCTCTGAAAAGAATGCTCATCGAGCAAGCTTATTCGTTCATCCAAAGCAAAGAATTCGTTTAGCAAAAGTAGAAATTGAGTTTTTCTATCAATTTAAGCGGACAGATCGGCTATTTTGTAATGGATTTCAATCGTGGTCGCAAAGTAAGATGTACAGTCCAAATGAATCAATACATCGTTTAAGAACGATTGCTAAACCATATTTCAAGTATTATGGCGATGATCATATGTTCGAGGAAAAACCACCAAAGCTATACTCCTGGACCTATGGATATGTACGGAATGAAAATCAATGTTTTCTTATTGGCAGCACTTTAGAGAACACTGCCTTTAGCTTAATTGAATATGATACAGCAAAAAATATTATTAGATTAACTAAGCTATGTGACAATATCGAGCTTGATCATAGTTTTCCTATTTTCGATATCTTTGCAGACCAAGGATTAGAGAAAAATGTTTTTGATGCATATTTTAAAGCAGTAGAACCATCTTCTAACAAATTGAGTCCTAGCTTTGGCTGGACAAGCTGGTACCGTCATTATAACAAAATCTCTGAGTCAAAAATACTATCAGATCTTAATGCATTTGCAAACAAGACGAATCAAGCTCCTTTTAATGACACAAGACGCATATTTCAAATAGATGATGGCTTTCAATCATCTGTTGGAGATTGGTTGACACCATCAAATGATTTCCCAAATGGAATAGCTAAAGTGGCTAGTGCGATTACAAATGAAGGGCTTACACCTGGAGTTTGGATTGCCCCATTTGTTTGCAGCAAAGATTCTAAAGTTTTCGCCAATCATCAAGCTTGGCTACTGAAGGACAAAAAAGGTAATCCTATTAAGGCTGGATATAATTCCTTATGGGGTGGCTGGTATTATGCACTTGATTTTTACAACAAAGAGGTAAAGAATTACCTTACAGAGGTCTTTTTTACATATTTAAACAAATGGGGTTTTCAGCTCATAAAGGCAGATTTCTTGTTTGCAGCTTGTATTGCTCCTCCCTCAAATAAAACTAAAGGTCAAGTAATGCATGAGGCCATGTCTTTCTTACATCAGCTGGTTGGTCAAAACCAATTATTAGCTTGTGGCGTACCTCTTGGAAGCACTTTTAACCTGAGCCATTACTGTCGTATTGGTCCTGACACACATTTAGCTTGGGACCATGGATTACTGCGGTTCTTACGTAAACGTGAACGCGTCTCCACCATTGCCGCTCTAAGAACGATTATACACAGAAGACACTTGGATGGTAATGTATTTTTGAATAATCCTGATGTGTTCATAATGCGCAAAGATGGACATAAGTTTGATAGTTATCAACAGTATACCATCCTACTCATACAGGTACTTTTTGGTAACCAGATTTTCAATTCTGATGACTGGGACGCGTATAGTGAAGAAACAATAGAGGAGATAAAAGGTCTTCTAGCATTTAGAAATGCAGAAATAATAACTTGCGATGAGGTAGATGCGGACTTGTATAAAATAACTTTTGAAACCAACTCCAAATACATCGCATATATAAATTTAACGAAAGTCAAATCACGAATGCCTAATTTGAATTACGAATTACTCCCATTTGAGAGTATCGTTCTTAAGAGATAAAAACTACTGTTTATGTGTAAGTTGGTTATACGTTTTCTGTGCGTTTAAGGCCTCCTTGATAACTGGATCGTCCTTGTGCAAGATTTTGTAGAAAACTAAATCGCTATAAAGTTGCTTTCCTATTCTAGCTTTGAGATCATTTTTCAAAGCCATTTTAATAGAATTATTCAGTGAAGAACTAGTAACTGCATCATCATTTAAATCAGCATAGAAAGATTCTAGTTGATCAATTGCAGTATCATCAAATTCAAACTCGTTTATGTACTCCTCCTCGCTCATTAATATGTCATTACCTTCTGAATAATGATAAGCAAAACGAGTAAGTATACTGTTTAATTCTATATAATAATTATCTAGCAAAAGCGAATCATAAGGGATATAAACATCTGGTGTTATACCTCCCCCAGCGTAAACTTGCCTTCCATTTGCTGTATAAAACTTGCTAGTATCCGAAATTTCAATCTGATCATTATTTGTAAATTCTCCTGAGTCAATTCTCTTTTTGAGATAACTATCATATTCTTCTTTCTCTTCGTAATCTCTTTGAATTAGTCGTCCTGCAGGTGTGTAGTATCTAGCTACGGTTAATCTCACAGCTGAACCGTCCTTAAGATCAAACTGTTCTTGTACGAGCCCTTTCCCATAAGACCTTCGACCAATAATCAAACCTCGATCCCAATCCTGAATCGCTCCGGCAACAATTTCACTAGCGGATGCAGAATTCTCGTCAATGAGCACACAAATTTTTTCAATATCGAACACGTTTCTACCAGCACTAAAAAACTCTTCCTTCTTTACATTTTTCCCAATCGTATAAACTAGCTTTTGGTCCTTTTCTGGAAAAATTTGATTCAGCACTTTTATTGCCTCGTGTAAATATCCACCTCCATTTTGACGTAAATCAAAAACAAGATTTTTCATTTCTGCCTCATCTATTAAATCTTTAAGCGCATCCATAAAGTCAGTAAAGGTATTGGCGCTAAACTTATTTAATTTAATATACCCTGTATTGTCATTAAGCATATAGTGTACATCCACACTCGAAACCACGATTCTATTTCTGGTAACTTCTTTAGTGATAGGTTGATTTTCTCCTTTTCTCAGAATCGTAAGATTTACTTTTGAGCCTGCTGCACCTCTGAGCTTACTTATTATATCAGACTCTTGCGAATCTTTGTCGTTATCGAATTGACTTTTAGCTCCAACTATTTTGTCTCCTTTTTGCAATCCAGCTTCTAATGCTGGACCTCCATCAATAAGATTTAGAATAACAATAGTATCCTTAACCAATAGGTATTCAACACCAATCCCAACAAAGCTTCCTTCCAGCTGCTCATTTGCTTTTTTAACTTGATCTGCAGACATGTATAAAGAATGAGGATCTAGATCTTTAAACAAAGTAGTGATTGCAGACTCAACTAGCTTATCGGCATTTATGGTATCTACATATTTTGCCTGAATATATCGTATCAATTCCTCTACTCTGCCTTGACCAATAGATTGGGTCGGCCCGTCACTATTCTCAAATACTATTTTAGTTTTGTGTGCAGGAGGTTGCAGTTTTGCTCCTACGAGCATACCTCCTAACATCATTACCGCTAATAAAAGAGGCAACCACACATTAATCTTATTTTTACTTTCTTCTGTTTGCATCAACAAGTCAAAAATACAGCTTTAGGGACTTAAATATCTATTACATTGAAGAATTTACTCATAATAGACACATTTTTTTTGCAATCCTTGAGAATCAAACACATATGCTTCAAAATTAAGATATAAATAGTAGATTCTTTTTTAATTTCGAGAAATCTTAAACAAGTATGCGTATGATTGATAAATTAGATCGAGATATTTTAGCCACACTTCTCGAAAATGCAGATATGCCATATACGGAGGTTGCTAAAAAGCTATTTGTATCTGGAGGTACAATTCATGTCAGAATGAAAAAACTTAGAGACCAGCTAGGTGTAGTCAAAGGAGCTCATCTGGCTATAGATCATACAAAACTAGGATACGATATTATCGCTTTTATCGGCATTTTCTTAGAAATGAGCTCAATGTATGAAGAGGTTACTGAACAACTAAAGGAAATCCCAGAAATTGTAAGTGCTCATTACACGACAGGAAACTATAGTATTTTTGCTCGAATAGTATGCAAAGATACCAATCATTTGAGATCCATACTTTCTAATAAAATACAAAACATTAAGGGGATTCAGCGCACGGAGACGTTCATCTCTCTAGAAGGAAGCATAGACAGGCCGCTCCAAATCAGTGACTAAAATAATAACACTATATGGAATACTTATTGCAGTACTAAAACGTTTACTTATTGCATCGAGAGACAATATATTGTATTAGGTATATGTTTCCAGAAACCACACCCATGTTACGTCGAATACTTTTTTTTGTAATGTTTACCCTGATATGCACATTACTTTCTGCTCAAGGGAAAATTAGCTCAAATAGTCCAATCCACTATAGACTTTTAATGACCTCAGTGAATATTGAGGACGTACAGCCTGACAAAATATCAGTCAGCTTGAACGCTTTTAACACAGGTCGCAAACCCATTGATCTTTCTGAATTCAATTCCCCTCCAGCGGAAATGGAGATTAAATTTGAAGAATCTTTTCATAGAAGTAGCTTGAGTGAGCTTCAAGATGAGATTTTAAGAGGGCTTTTCACAAAAAACATAGTCCTTCCAAATGGTAAAATACTTAGAAACTTGAGATTTAACTTACCATGCAATGAAACGCTGTACAAGCAGCTTAATAAGAAAAACAATAAATTCACAAAAGCCTACACACCCAAGAAAAGAAATAATGGTCCAGAGCTTAAGTATAAAACTTCGGATAAAAAAGCAAAATCGGCTGCATCATTCGCTTCAAATAAAAAATCCAAGTCTAAGAAAAAAGATATAAAAGAAACGGTTGCAAGCAATCCTGAACCTATTAAATCAACTACTATAAGGCCATCTAAACCTAATAACTCCACAACGAAAGTTGATCCTAAAATTTCTTCCTCTAATCAAGAAATAAATGATAAAAAACCAAAGAAGCAGGTAGAAGTTGACAAAAAATACTCAAGAAATAAGACAGAGGTCAAAGATGAAAGAGAGGAGAAGGAGATAACGGAAAAGGAATCAACTTTATCATCAACAAATAAAGTTGAAGTAGTAAAAAATAGTTCATCCAATATTGCAGAAACTGTCAATGAGGAAAATACTAAGAAACTATCAATAATTGAACGTCAAGAACTTAAAAGGAAAGAAAGAGAGGAAATAAAAGAGAACGAGTATAAAATAGAAAAAGCATCCCAAAACGAGGATGAAAAAGCTATTCTAGAATCTCTTGGAGTAGGAAAGACGAAAGATAAAAAAGATGATAGCGTAGCGTTTGATACCAGAGCAAGTGTTGAAGCTTCTAAAAACTCATATGCGGACAAAGCAAGATGTCCTGATCTCATACTGGATAAAATCTCTGTAGTGAAGAACAATGGCAAATGGGTTACCCTTGAATATACCTTATCAAATGTTGGCAAGGGGCCTGCATATCTAGGCAAAAGTCATAGTGGTCAAGGAATTCCACTAAGAGCTTTTCTCTCTTCTTCAGACAAAATCAGCAGAGGGGCATTACCTCTTGGTGGTGGATTTGTAAATTACAAAGATGGAAAAGAAAGTGAACTCTACCCGAATGATAGCTATACGGGAACTTTAAAATTGGATATTCGAAAAATGACTCGTTTTACTCCTTATGTGATTATTAATTTTGACCCTTTCAATTCTGTTGATGAGTGCGATAAAACTAATAATTATGGAAATGTAAAGGTAGGTGGATAAAAAAATAGTACTTAGTTACTATTACTTCTAGAACCTCCTGAAGACCTAGCATTCAGTCGAAAATCAAATGCTGAACCATCCAGCGAGCAATTAGCTAGCTTTGCTTTAAGTACATTTAACTTCAATAAAACCTCTTCAATGCAAATCAATCTTGTCGTCTCAGAGGACGTCAATTTTTCTTGCAAGGCAATCAGTTTTTCCTGCTCAGTTAATAAAGTACTAATAAGATTATCAAAGTTTTCTTGAGTATGCAGACTCGATCTCGTATAGATATTGCCCAAAGATGTACTAGCAGGAAAGTAATTATACTGTTCAGTATCTATTTCGTCAAAGGCAGATGCTATATCAGAAATACTACCCTTCCAAAGGGCAGCGGTTTTCATCATTAGATGTCCCAAAAAATTAGGTACAGAATACCTTTTGTACTCAGGTTTTGATATTTGATGAATTGAGCTATCAAAATCTAATAACAAGCAAAGCTCATGACAAATTGTCGAAGCTATGTGTACCGGTGTATACCAGTCATTGTGGATACAATTAACCGAAATCCAAATTATAGGTCTATCTACAGCCTTATATGCTTGGATATCTTTTCTATTATTGAATGGTAGGAGTACTATTTGAGATGACATACCTAGCTCCTCTAGGTAAGAGGGATATTTCTGAAGACGATCTAATATCTGTCGATTAGAAAGCCCATTGGCATGGTAGAATCTATGAAACCTCTTGTTTTGTTGATTAGTCCAATTAAACTGGAGGACCTCTTCTTCAAAAGCTGTCTGCTTTAAGGCTTTTAAAAATATTTGAACACCAGTTTCAAGCTTATTTTTTTGAATTTTTGTGAAAAAGCAAGATCTAGTTCTGCCAATTTTAATTGGATTTGATTTCATTGGTACTTATATATACCAATATTATATATCTAAAACACTCATTTTGTTACAGTAATATCCTATATTCTTTCCATTTGCTTAATGTCCTTGACTACTAATTGAATCATATCCCCTACTCTTTCTTCAAGCTTGATGATTTTGCCCCTTTTCATGGATTCAATTAAGTCTTTTTGATAGTGACGGATCGTGATTAGTTCGAGATTGCGCTCTACATGAGTCTTAAATTTATCCTTAATCTGCTCACTAAATACTGTAATTCTATCTTCTACGTCATTGGCGCAAACCGAAAAGCTGATAGCTGAATTTTGCATCATATTGATCTGTATACGATGCTTTGCTATTTCTTGAAACAAATAACTCAGGTGATGCTCCGCAACAAATGAAAAGTCCTTGGTGCTTATATTTATAATCGCCTGCTGTGATTCTATAGTAATTATTGGAGGATACCCGTCAATGACTTCCCCGGACACAAGCGTCCCTTCTCCATCAGGCTCCACAAATGACTTTACATAAAGCGGAATATTCTTGTTTTGAAGAGGCTTAATCGTCTTAGGGTGTATCACTTTAGCTCCATAATAGGTCATCTCTATAGCCTCCCTATAGCTAAGGCTATCTAATTTTGTTACGTTTTTAAATTTACGAGGATCTCCAGTCAAGACTCCAGGTACGTCTTTCCAAATTGTCATAGATTCAGCATCTAATCCATATGAGAATATAGCTGCAGAGTAATCAGAGCCTTCCCGTCCTAGTGTAGTCGTATTGTTCTCATTGGTAGAGCCTATAAACCCTTGACTCACAATCAAATCGTGCTGTTCGAAAAATGGTTTAACTTTAGATTCTATGTTTTCTTTGGTCCTTTGCCATTCTACCCAGCCTTCTCTATAAATGTCATTTGTAATAACAACATCTCTAGCGTCTTGCCATTTCACATTAGCCTTATTTCTAGCAAGTGCGGCACACAAAATTTTAGAAGAAACCAACTCTCCAATACTCACTACTTGATCATAGATGTAATCATATTGTTCGTTTGATTCATCCAAGGCCCACTCAATTTCTACAAAAAGATCATTCATTTCACCAAGCAAATGCTGATCTTCAGATAAACCCAAATCTTTGAGGACAGAAAGGTGATTTTGTTTTACGATATCTAACTTACTTAAAGCTTTATCTTTGTCCGAAAAGTTCTTGACTACCTGCTCCATCTGATTGGTTGTTTTACCAATAGCAGAAACAATTATCATGATTTTCTGATCTCTGTGACGTTCCAATATGGAGACTACATTCTTAATTTGTTCAGCATCTCTTAGAGAGGCGCCACCAAACTTAAATACACGTATAGGGTTCATTTTGGCAAAATTTTGGCAAATCTAGTACAATTGAGTAAGAATCCGCAGATTAATGCCCTGAAATAAACGACCAAGTCGTTTATAAATCAAGCTATACCCAAATAAATCCAAAGACTCTAGCAGATAGTAACAGGATATCCAATAAAATTTCTTAGAGAACAAGTCTTTTATCCAATATATGTTAATATGCTTTACCTAACATTTGTTACTTTTATCATCCTTAAAAAAAAGAATGAATCCAGATATCCAGAGTGCTTTTCTTGTCTTACTAGTTGGTATGATTACCGTGTTTGTTGTTTTAAGCTTGGTCGTCCTATCAGGAAAGACGCTCATCTTGCTAGTCAACAAGTTTGGTCCAGTTCCCCAAAAAGCATCTATCCAAAAAAGAGATTTTCAGCCTTTACTTACAGATTCCGTTAGATCTAGCGCAAACATGCGAAAAGAGCAATTGGCGGCCATGGTGACTACCGTAGAGATTATCACTCAAGGAAAAGGAAGAATCATTAAAATTGAAAAAGAAAGCAATAAATAAGCGCTTAAATAAGATACTATGTCAAGAGAAATAAAATTATGTCTCGTTTATCGTGATATGTGGCAATCTGCCGGTAAATATGTTCCAAGAGTCGATCAACTCAACAAGGTAGCTCAGCCTATCGTAGACATGAAATGTTTTACTAGAGTAGAAACGAACGGAGGTGGATTTGAACAAGTAAATTTGCTCTATGGCGAAAACCCAAACAGAGCAGTGCGAGAATGGACACAACCCTTCAATGACGCTGGCATCCAAACTCAAATGCTTGAAAGAGGATTGAACGGCATCCGTATGAGCCCGGTTCCTGCAGATGTGAGAAAGCTCATGTTTAAAGTAAAAAAGAAGCAAGGAACAGATATCTCTAGATCTTTTGATGGATTGAATAATCCGCAAAACTTGGCCAACTCTTTTAAGTTCGCAAAGGAAGGAGGAATGATTGCGCAAGCCGCGCTGAGTCTGACCTTCTCTCCTCTTCATACCGTTGACTATTACGTAGATCTTGCAGATAAGTATATAGACTTGGGAGCAGAGGAAATTTGCATCAAAGATATGGCCGGTATTGGTAGACCTGTATCTGTAGGAAAAATAGTGGCGGGTATTAAAAAGCGACATCCGAAAATATTGGTTCAATATCATGGACACTCCACACCTGGACTTTCTGTAGCCTCTTCTTTAGAAGCAGCTAGATCGGGTGCAGACATCATAGATGTTGGAATGGAACCATTATCTTGGGGTACTGGTCACGCAGACTTATTGACTATTCATGCTATGTTGAAGGACGCTGGATTCAGCCTTCCTGAAGTAGATACAGAAGCATATATGCATGTGAGAGGTCTGACACAATCATTTATGGATGATTTCTTAGGTTTCTACATCAATCAAAAGAATAGATACATGAATTCTTTACTCATTGGACCTGGATTACCGGGTGGAATGATGGGCTCACTGATGGCTGATTTGGAAAAGAATCTAGCCAGCATCAATAAATGGTTAAAGAAAAATGGAAAACCTGACATCTCTCAGGATGAATTACTTATCAAGCTTTTCAAAGAAGTAGAATATGCATGGCCACAACTAGGCTATCCTCCTTTGGTAACGCCTTTCAGTCAGTACGTTAAAAACGTTTCCCTAATGAATGTAATGGGTACGATCAAAGGCAAGAAGAGATGGAGTATGATTGATGAGAACACTTGGGGTATGCTTTTAGGGAAATCAGGTAAATTATTAGGACCACTTGGAGATGAAATCATGGCTTTAGCGAAAGCACAAAACAGAGAATTCTTCAATGGTACACCTCAGGATCTTTATCCTGATGAACTAGAATTGTTCGCTGCTAAAATGGACGAAAAAGGCTGGGATTATGGTAAGGATGATGAGGAGTTGATGGAATATGCAATGCACCCTCAGCAATATGAAGACTACAAGAGTGGTAAAGCCAAAGAAAATTTCTTGAAAGACTTAGCTAAGAGAAAAGCTGCGACACAAGGAGATTCTTCAAATGCCCCTGCAGCAGGAGCTGCTGCTGCTGGAGTAGCCACTGGTGCTGCATTAAGCAACAGCACGGCACCCTTCCAACCAAAGACGCTAAACCTTAACATCAACGGCGAAAATTTCAAAGTCTCTATTGGATACGATGAAGTCAATACACCTGCAACCGATACCAACAATGCCGTAGCAGCGCCAGTGACTGAAACCAACAACAATGCTTATCCTAAAGAGGATGGACTACAGGAAATACTAGCTCCACTTGAGGGGAAGTTTTACCTTACTAAGGATACCGGAGAAATAGGCATCAAAGTAGGCGATAAGGTAAGCGCTGGGCAGACGGTTGCCTACATAGAATCAATGAAGGTAATCAACTCAGTGACTGCGGAGATGTCTGGTGAAGTGGTGCAAATAGTGGCAAGACACGGAGACGAGATTGAAGAAGATGATGTTATCATAAAATTAAGATAAGTGGATACTCTACATAAGTTATATGAGATGACTGCGTTTGGAGATATAGCAAGTTCTCCAGGCACAATTTTGATGTTGCTCATCTCTTTCTTTTTATTATACCTAGGTATATACAAACGGTACGAACCGCTACTACTTGTCCCAATAGCATTTGGGCTTTTCTTAGCCAATTTGCCAGGTGGAAATATGAGTGTTGCTCAGGATGTTGGAGATATGCACTTATTGCAAATCGCCAAAGAGCATGGTATCATGAACCTATTATACTTTGCTTTGATTAAGACAGGCTTACTTCCTCCACTCATATTTATGGGTGTAGGCGCCATGACTGACTTTGGTCCAATGTTGAGAAACCTAAGGCTAGCCTTTTTTGGTGCAGCAGCCCAGATTGGGATTTTCACCATTTTGATATGTGCTGTTGCTTTTGGTGGATTCGCACCAAAAGAAGCAGGAGCACTGGCTATTATCGGAGGAGCAGATGGTCCTACCGCGATATATACGGCCATAAAATTAGCTCCTCATTTACTAGGTCCAATAGCTATTGCGGCTTATTCATACATGGCTTTAGTCCCTGTGATTATTCCTTTTTTAGTTAAGCTTACCATGTCTGAAAAGGAAATCAAAATCAACATGAAGAAACAAGAGAAAGAGTTTCCAAGTAAAACAGTGATCAAGAATATAAAAATGGTGAAAATCATTTTTCCTATTCTACTGGCTTTATTGGTTGCACTCTTAGTCCCCTCCTCTGTGCCATTAGTTGGTATGCTTTTATTTGGAAACCTTATCAAAGAAATTGGTACAGACACCAACCGTTTATTTACAGCGGCTTCAGATACGATAATGAATACAGCTACCATATTTTTGGGCTTAACGGTAGGGGCCACTATGACTGCGGAGACCTTCCTCAATAGTCAAACATTGTTGATCGTAGTGGGAGGATTTTTGGCTTTTGCTATTTCGATAATTGGAGGAATTATGGCTGCTAAAGTTTACAATTTATTTGCTGCCAAAAAAATCAATCCACTTATTGGAGCTACGGGCTTAAGTGCAGTTCCGATGGCCTCAAGAGTAGCCAATGAAATCGCTTTGAAGTACGATAGCAGAAATCACATACTACAATACGCGATGTCTTCAAACATTTCTGGAGTGATTGGTTCTGCTGTGGCAGCAGGAGTTTTAATCTCCTTCCTTAGCTAATACCTTTTAAAGATTGTAGTAGCAAAGATCAATATTTGAAAATTAAGTTTAGGATATCTTGATTAAGGCATCAAAGTATGAAATGAGTTGATTACTATAGGAGTGCCCCACATCATCATGCTCATCCCCTCAAATTCAGAAGCGCGAATTACAACCTTAGCTCCTTCCAGTTTCAACTGCTCAGGCATCTCGATAGGTGCGTATTCTCCACCATTCTTGCCGATAATACTCCAAAATCCACCTTCTAGTTCCTGATATTTGACAGTGCCTTCTATTCTCATTGTTTAAAATTATTTTTCGTTAGATGCCATAAAGTTATCCAAAGTTGCACTGAGATTTTTTATGATTTTACTTTGTTGCAATATCGTAGAGCGCAACTCGCGTACCTCCCCATGGAGGATATTATTCAAATTATTAGGAGAAGGTAAAAATGGGCTTAGCTTCGCTCTTACATACCAAATCTCTTGAATCTCATTTATAGGTACCATAAATGAATTGTAAAAATCATTATCAGAGATAAGGACTAAGGACTTGCTTTCTTTAATTTTATTATACACTCTTTTGACTAATACATCACTCTTCGTAACGATGACATAGACATAATTATCTTTAATAGAAGACTCCCAGTAGTTAGACTCTTGGTAACTACAAACAACTTTGTCGCCTTCGAACAAGGTTGGCTCCATACTATCCCCTGCTACATCAAATGACCGATGCGTCCCTGTTTTGTATTTATAGTCTGGCAATGTGTAAGTAGGTAAATCAGACATAAATGTAGCATTTCCTACCTCTGAGGGGTACCCTGCTTGAGCGGGCACAGGAACATGCAAAATTCGCTCATCTCCTTCCTCGTTAGATACTACAGTCAACACGCGTACTGCTTCATCCACCTCATCACCTTTCAAAAACATTGGTGGTTTTCCATGATGTAAAAAGAACGGATTGATATTATATACCTCAACACTTTTACGCAACAACTCTAAGGTTACATCTCTCCTCCCCTTGAGGATTTCACTCAAACTCTGTGGTAAATAATCTAATGATTTTGCAAACTGGCGACTAGACTTAACTGCCTTTGTTTCGCGCAATTTATCATGGCATTTAATAAATCGTTCCGTAATAATATTACTCATTCTATATAGTGCGTTTCGTGAACCAAATGTAAATAAATATTCGCATATTGTTAACATTCAATATATATAGTTATAGAATTATTTAAATGTGTTCTGATTTTGTAGGCATTACAGGCTTACTTATCCACATTACTCATCTCTAGTGTTGATAATGTGTGTGGTAAGATTTTCTATATTTGGGCGACCCCTGCCGATGATCGCCAAAGAGCTCCTATCGGCAGGTCAGGCTTTTCCAGGCTCGTTGTTCACTCGGTACCGACTCCATACTTCCGTCGGCACGTCTCCTCGGCAAACGCTTCTGGCAGCGCATACCGTCGACCCTTACATATCCTTATCGCAGTAATAAGATTCTTTAGAAAAATAAAATCTAATACAAGCAAAATTATTGCCGTCGCGACTCTACGATAGTAGAGAGCCTAGAATGGATGAGGGGTGGAAGTGATATCGACTTTTCGTCGATACAAACGTACGACCCGACCCAAAGCAAAGCGCTAGGGTCAGCCCCAAAAAATCAATATATTTTGGTAAAGAAAGGTATTAATTTTGCTTCAGAGAGTCAGGATGCACTTCTACCTTTCGCTTTTCAGAAGAAATCACGTCTCCTTTTAGCTTATTTTCGAGCTTGATTTTCTCTCGATTTTCAATCAAACTTTCTAACAAAGGTTTGACATCCAACTTGCTCTTATTCAAATTTCTATGATACGTGGTGATCACAAAATTGACCATATCCTCTGGATGATAGATGCCCAATTGGTTGAGGTAAACAGAAAAACGAGAACCTTCTCTAAAACCATAGTTATAGCTGATCCATCTACCGAAGCTAAAATAAAGCTTCTTTACGGCGATACCTTCAGGAACTGACTTGAATTTATCTTGCGTAGGTTTTTCTATAAGCTGATTGAATTGAGCGAAGGCATCTGCTAGATCTATAGGGATATAAACACCGCTAAGGTATTGTTGTCTAATACGTTTCTGGTATTGCTCTTCTAGAGAAATCTGCTTTTTAGCTGGTCTAGTCTGACCTGCTAAAAAGCTTGAAAAAAAACATAAAAGAACTACTACAATGAATCTAGATATCACTACCGTTATTTTTTTTGGTAAACAGCTTAATAACTGCAAATAAACAACCAATATTTCATTCTAGATATTAAATAGTGTTAAATAAACACGCAATCGGCATACCTAATCAAATAAAAACTTAGAATTTAACTGCCTTATGTGTTTCTATACCGTTTTCTGTCTGGATAACAAAGTAGTACAAACCACTAGTCAAAGTGCTAATATCAAGGCCTTGATATGTAATTTTGTTATTCACTGGATAAACCTTTACCAGTTGACCAGCACTATTGAACAACTTTATATCGTCTACACTAATAGGACTACTTGTTGTAAAATTAACTCTACTTAAAAAAGGATTTGGAGCAAGAGAAAAAGAATTTTCAGACACTAAATCTCTAGTACTCAATGGTACTTCGTTGGAGATAACGTCTACTCTAACCACATAAGCATCATTGCAGCCAGACTCCCCTCCCACGATCAAACTCGGAAAATAAACTCCAGGTCTAGTATACGTGTGCGTAGGGTTTTCTTCTGAGCTAGACTCTCCGTCATCAAAGTCCCATTCG
The DNA here is from genome assembly GCA_023299965.1 of Saprospiraceae bacterium. GTDB lineage: Bacteria > Bacteroidota > Bacteroidia > Chitinophagales > Saprospiraceae > JALZVN01. Next base: position 17,991 of record JALZVN010000347.1, read on the forward strand.
AAAGAAGTAGCACCTTCAGCTTCGTTTGTGAAAACGATTTCTTGATTTTCTTCAAAGTCAACAAGGTTAGTATTCACTTGAAAGAAAGCGACCGGCCTAGTATCTGCTGATACTGAAGAAATGTCAACTGCTACTCTACCACAGAAATCTAAATATTCGATTCCGAAATTGAAGAAATATTTATATTCTATAGGAAGTCCTCTCTCATTCCCAACTATTTGAATGTTTTCATCTCTAGCTGCTGTATATGGAAAATCAAAATCAGAAGTTACTCCCAAACCAAGCCCTCCATCAGTATAAAGCAATTGATAATTCACTCCTTGTGCCAATCTAATATTAACATCAGCAATTTGCCATCCCGATCCATCAGATCTTACAATTTCAGTATCTACTTGATCCCCTCTACCATTCAGAACACCGATAAAGAAAATACCAACATCTTCTGAATAAAAATCAAATGTAGAGATCACTAAAGGTGAACTGACATCAAATCTAAGTCCTTCACCAATTGAACTTTCGATAGTAATGTCATCAGTAGGTCGCTGCCCCACGGTTGCAGAGCGCAAAATATCACCATAGATCGTAGAGCTATTCGCTTCATTAGGATTAATGGCAAATTGAGTACCTTCACCCAACAAGTTTCCACCTACTTGGCTATCAAACCACTGCACTATACCTTCTCCTTCAAAAGCTACTTTCACTAACTGGGAGCCTAATCCACAAGTAGATTGATCTTCTACCTCTATACTCTGTATTTTTGTTCTGTCTGAGATAAGTATTTCTTTTGATACTACATTATTGAGTAATCTTTCATCAACCAAACCGTTAGGATTGGAAATCATAGCTTCTATAACATGATTACCAAGAGGGAAAGACAAACCATCTAAAAGAATAGTGTCAACACCTCGAGGTGCTAGGCTACCTGTCCAAGCTATACTCAAAGACTCGTCCAATTCACCATCTACTGAAAATGATATATCCGCATTTGTCAAAATTTCAGTCGTGTTATTTAGAAAAACAAACTCGCCTGTCAAAACTTCATCGCATTCAATAGCATCGGTAATTATATTTAAAGCAACAACGTCACTGTCCGCGCCAATAGCTGGAACAGGAAGAAAACCTTCAGTAATCATATACTGGTATGCAGCGAATACATCAATAATACCTTTCCCATAAGTATTGTCTTCACCTTCCACACCCAAATCTCGACATGAATTGTATAAAGCTAATTTTAATTCTCTCGCTGTAGCGGTTGGAAAAGCTTGCTTTAATACCAAAATTGAACCTGACACGTGTGGTGCAGCCATAGATGTACCAGACTTGATACCATATTGATTTTCCAACGCAACTGAACGAACAGATTGACCAGGAGCGGAAACCTCAGGTTTAATGGCAAGTGATCCATCTCCTTCGCATACGGATGGTCCGCGACTAGAAAAGTCTGCTATATCAACCCCACCGGTTCTAATGCTTAAAGCGGCCACTGTAAAAGTATTAACCTCGTTTACACTAATGTTTTTCGGTGCTGTTATTGTTTCCGGGTCAGGCCCTGCATTACCTGCGCTAAACACAACGGCAACTCCTGCAGCTTCGACAGCTACCAATACATCCACGTAAATACTATTGCATTGCGAATCAGATACAGAAGGATCCCACCAGCTATTATTTACCACGTCGGCCATATCCTCTGATGTTTCTATATCACCGTCTGGATTAACACACCATTCAAAAGTTCCAATATTACTCTGAGTTCCACCGGAGCAAAGATTTGCCGACCCCATCCACTGAGCATCGAATGCTACACCAATAGTATCCTGGGTAGCCAAATCCAAACCAAGCAAGGTACCTAGAACATGAGAACCGTGATCTCCACATTGGAATGGGCTATTCGCTTGCCCTTGAAAACTATACCATCCTTCAACATCTCCATTTGTATTCCCTCTATATCTTCCAGCATATGCGCTATGTGTTGGATCTATACCGGTGTCCGCTACTAAAGCTAGCTGCCCGTAACCAGTATACCCCATCTCCCACATTGGACGTACATTAATGGCATCTAAACCTGGTTCAACTCCATTAGGCTCAACCATTGCAGGCTGTTCGTCTATGCTTTCCGTTAGCTTCAGTTCTCCATCTAGACCAACTGTTTGTACACGAGGGTCATTACTTAATTTACCTATTGCTTCTTTATTAGCGGTAAAAAATATGGTATTGGCAATCCAATATGGTTTTATGGTTTGAGAAACAATGTTTTTATTCAGCTTCATTTCCTCAATTAAATCACCCTGAGTTGTTGCAGCCTTATTTTGTAATGCTGAAAGAATAACTTTAGATCTAACTTCTGGACTAGCTCTAGAAGCGGTTAGTTGTCTATCGAGCTTTTCTACATCGACCTTATCCTCTAGGACTATGTAAATGTCAAAATTAGTCTTACCACTATTTTCTAACTCATCTATAAGAGCGTAATCAATTGTGCTATAATTTAAAGATTGACTGTGCAGTACGTTAAAGCTAATTGCAACAAGTAGAATGGTAATAAGACGGAAGTTCATAAAAGTTTTGGTTTTATATGTGACACGCTCAAAATACATCTAAATTTGGAATTCTTTATCTAAATAATGAAGTAATAAAGCATATATGACATTTATATCTATTCAACATCTACACTTCAAAAATAAATGATTAAAAATTTAAACCAATCCTACTGAATATGTGTTATAAGGCTCGTTTAATTTTTAGGAGAGTTTTAAATACATACCTAAGCACGATACATTTTTTATAAGGCGAAAACTGCGTTTCTTTTTCAGAACATCAGAATTATTGCACCTTTTAAACCTAGATACTTATGGAGAAAAAATGAGCTTAATTATTTGAGAAGTAGTTTACAAGTTCATCCTTTTATTTGGTTGCCTAAATACTGCAAATAGGGTATTTTAAGGATGAGAGAAAGACATAATATTCAAAATCCCTCCCCTTCTACCTTGAACTTCGACTAATAGTAGATCACGTTTTTGTAAGGATAAATAATGACGAGATAACAAGTACTAAAGCCATTATTTTGAATTTTTGACGAAATATCAGGGCACTTTTCGCTCAAAACCTGTCTGCTATAAAACACATTAAACAAAAAAATAACCCTTATAATACTTATTGATAATAGTTTATAGATATGTGCTTAATAAATATAAAAAAATAGCACGGGAAGTAAGAATGCTTGAGCTCTAAATTTCCAACTCACCTAATAAAAGCGTATTTTTACTGCATAATACCCTCCATAAATACATCAATGATACACATTGGTGTTACCGAATTACATCATATAATCTTATTGCAACATATTACCTCTATGTCGCTAGTTTGTAATTGATTATTTTTCTCAAAACCTACCATTTGCAATAATCTATGTACTAAAAAGAGCTTATACCTCTATTGGTTTTGCTATTGATTTTTTTTAAAACAAACACTAATGAATTTATTTTTTACAGCTAGTTTCAAAACTAGGTCTAGACTCAATGTGAACAGTAAAGCGAAGATTCCTTCGCGTCTGCTTATACTGACATTTACATTTTTTATGCTAGGCTTCTGTCAGACGAGCTCCCTATCAGCGAATGACTTTACATCTACGGGTATGTGTAATGACGTCACCAACGGGGGTACAATCTTCACTGACGAAGTAGGATGTGGCGATCCATATTTTGACCCATCCATTATTGTGGGTACAAGTCCTGCCACTGGAGGATCTGGTGCTTTAGAATATTTGTGGATGAGTACCACTGATGATATCAATGGCAATACTTCCATTTGGAACATTATTACTGGATCTAGTGGTGAGAATTTTGACCCGCCAATAATATCGCAAACTACTTCGTACAGGAGATGCGCTAGAAGAGAGGGCTGTACCTTATGGATAACTGAATCTAATATTGTTACCATTGAGTTAAACTGTAACTTACCAGATATAGGTAATACGGTATTCAATGATGTTAACCAAAATGGTATTCAAGATGCAGGTGAACTTGGTGTACCAGGCATTATGGTAAAACTTTTAGATCCTGGCGCAGATGGAGTTTTTGGAACGGGTGATGAAAACATCATTGAGACCGTGACAACAGACAGCAACGGTCAATATCTATTTGAAAACGTTGATCCAGGGACCTATATTATTGAATTTATGAGCAATAGTCTTCCTGACGGATTTGTATTTACAACACAAAATGTAGGAGATGATGCTATTGATAGTGATGCAGATGCAAATGGTCAAACTGACCCATTTACTGTAAATTTTGGAGATGAGGACGACTTGACCTTTGATGCAGGTATTAGTTTATCGTGCACCTTACAAATAAATGCTATCACGGGAGTAAATCCAAGTTGCAATCCTGGAAATACCGGAATTGTAGCCCTATCTGTAATGGGAGGCATAGCGCCGATTACTTATATCTGGAGCAATGGACAAACAACAGAAGACATAAGTAATCTACCTGCCGGCGATTATTGTGTTACTATTTCTGATAGCGCAGGTTGTACACTTTCGGATTGCGTCACTCTAACTGCACCTGATCCTATCACCGTAAGTGAAACCTTCACTCCGGCTACTTGTGGTCAAAATAATGGCAGTATTGATTTGACGGTAAATGGAGGAACAGGACCTTATACTTAT
>JALZVN010000348.1 GCA_023299965.1 Saprospiraceae bacterium
CCCAGGCCACTCCCAAAATCAGAATCCTGATTTATACCCTATATAAGCTCAAAAAATACGGTCCGAAGCGCTAATTTTAGCGAGATTTGGAAGCAAAAGGGGGCTTCGGTATTTGATGAAAAAGAAGTACCTTTGACACCTTAATAAAATAGCATGACAGAGCATAAAGAATCGCTAAATTTCATAGAAGAATTCATCGAGGAGGATATCCGAAATGGGAAGCACGACGGACGTATACATACCCGTTTTCCTCCAGAACCAAATGGATACCTACATATTGGGCATTCCAAGGCGATATGGGTGAGTTTTGGCCTTGCAGCTAAGTATGGCGGGGTGACGAATTTGAGATTTGATGATACGAATCCTACTACTGAAGAGACGGAGTATGTCAATAGCATCAAGGAAGATATTGCTTGGCTAGGATACTCATGGGGTGAAAGAGAATACTTTACGAGTGACTACTTTCAGCAATTGTATGACTATGCGGTGGACTTGATCAATAAGGGACTTGCCTTTGTCGATGATAGTACCGCAGAGGAAATCGCAGCGCAAAAAGGCTATCCTACAAAACCTGGAAAAGACTCTCCCTTTAAAACCAGAAGCATAGCGGAAAATTTGGAGCTTTTTGAGGGTATGAAAAATGGGGATTTTGAAGACGGCTCCCGTGTGCTTCGTGTCAAGCTAGACATGTCTGCACCTAATATGCACATGCGTGATCCTGTGATCTACAGAATCAAGAAAGAAACACACCATAGAACGGGCGATGACTGGTGCATCTATCCGATGTATGATTTTGCACACGGGCAGAGTGATAGTATCGAAAAGATAACGCACTCTTTGTGCTCACTGGAATTTATACACCATAGACCATTGTACAATTGGTTTATCGAGAAGTTGGAGATATTCCCTTCTCGTCAAATCGAATTTGCGAGAATGAATGTGTCCTACATGATCACGAGTAAGCGTAAGCTACTCAAGCTCGTGGAAGAAGGACTCGTAGATGGATGGAATGATCCACGGATGCCTACTATATCTGGCTTGCGCCGAAGGGGGTATACGCCATCGAGTATACGTGACTTTTGTGCAGCGACGGGTTTGGCAAAGAGAGATAACGTGATCGAGGTCGAATTGCTAGAATCAATACTCCGTGGGGAGTTGAACAAAACAACTCAACGAGTACACGTTGTGCTTGACCCAGTATCCCTAGTGATCACGAACTATCCAGAGGGTAAAACGGAAATGATGACAGCAGTGATCAATCCAGAAGATGAGAATAGCCCGTCTCGTGATATTCCATTTAGCGGTCGCTTGTATATAGAGCGTGAGGATTTTCAAGAAGTGGATCCTGGTAAAAAATACTACCGTATGGCGCCAGGTAAGAATGTGCGTTTGAAAAACGGATATATCCTGAATTGTACTGGATGCACGAAAGACGCAGACGGCAAGATTATAGAAATCCAGGCGACCTACTATGAATTGAGTCGTAGTGGTAGCGATACATCTGGCGTAAAAGCCAAGGGTACGCTGCATTGGGTAAATCAAGAAACGGCAATCAACGCTGAGGTGAGATTGTATGATCGACTGTTTACAGATCCGACGCCTACCTCGCATGAAGACAAAGACTTCCTAGAGTTTTTTAACCCTGATAGTCTAAAAGTCGTAGAGAAGGCATACTGCGAACCTTATGTCGCAAATGCTAAGCAAGAGGATAAATTTCAGTTTATTCGCTTAGGATATTTTACGCCAGACTACGATAGTACTCCAGAGCGTTTAATATTTAACAGAACAGTGAGCCTCAAAAGCTCTTGGAAAAAGAAGCAAAAGTAAGATTGCATGTATAGCATATTCTTAAAAGAAATAAATACATTTTTTAGTTCCCTAATCGCGTACATCGTGATCGGAGTATTTCTCGTGATTATGGGTTTGGTGATTTGGGTATTCCCAGATACCAGTTTGCTCAATTATGGCTATGCTACACTCGATCAGTTATTTGAGATCGCGCCACTTATTTTTATCTTTCTGATACCGGCGATCACGATGAGGTCTTTTGCGGAAGAAAATCAGAATGGCACTTTTGAGCTTTTATCTACCAAGCCTATTACGGATTTTCAGATACTATTTGGAAAGTACATGGCTTGTACCCTACTGTTGGTACTAGCGATATTGCCAACAGCCTTTTATTACTATACCGTATATCAACTGGCTAGTCCAGTGGGAGACTTAGATAGTGGAGCCATATTGGGGTCCTATTTTGGTCTAGTACTATTAGGACAAGCCTTCGTAGCTATCGGGATATTTGCAAGTTCGCTTTCGCAGAACCAGATCGTAGCTTTTGTACTGGCGACGTTCCTTTGCTTCTTTGTGTATTACGGATTTGACTACCTAAGTCGCCTTCCTATATTCGTGGGGAAGTCAGATGACTTGGTACAGATGCTAGGTATAGACTATCACTACAAGTCGATCAGTCGAGGAGTGGTAGATACCCGTGATTTGCTGTATTTCTTCAGTCTGACGGGAATATTTTTATTGTTGACACAGCTAGTGCTGAGCAAAAGAAAGTGGTAAGATGGGCAGCAACAAACTAAAAGCAATATATACTTTTCTGATGACGCTAGCGATTGTCATCGTTTTGAATGTACTAGGTAGTTTTGTCTACACTACATTTGATTTGACAGAGGACAAACGCTTTTCGATCACCGATCCGACTAAGAAGTTGCTCAACAATCTAAAAGAAGATGTTGTCGTCAAAATATACCTAGCCGGGGAGCTTCCTGCAGGTGTCAAGCGACTTCAAAAATCTACAGTAGAGTTATTGGATGGATTTAAGAGCTACTCTTCTCGTATCGACTATGAAATAGAAAATCCATTAGGAGGAACTCCAGAGGAAGACAACGCTGCAAAGAAATTTTTGGGAGAACAATTTATCTTCCCAAACAACCTGATCGTCAAAGGAGCAGAAGAGAATAGAGAGCTACTTTTCTATACATATGCGAACCTTAGCTATCAAGGTAGAAATATACCAGTCAATCTAGTGGCCAAGGAAGGAGGTGGATTGTCGGATTATGACATCAACAATTCGATCAACCTATTGGAATTCAAATTTGCAGATGCCATCAATAAATTATTGACGGGTATCAAGCCGAATATTGCATTTGTGCGAGGTCATGGCGAACTTAATGACGGACAGACCGCTTCTTTCCGAAATGCGCTCAAAACAAGATTTCGTATAGGCTACTACAATCTAGATAGTACAACACATGTCAGCAATGATGTAGACTTATTGATAGTGGCTAAACCAACTGAGACTTTCCCGATCAAGCATAAGTTTCAGCTAGATCAATACATCATGAATGGAGGTAAAGTGATCTGGCTCCTTGATAAAATGGCAGTGAACCTAGATAGTCTAAAAAGAGCTCCGACCGTGATTCCTCACGACTACCCCTTGGATCTCGATGATCTTTTGTTCAATTACGGAGCTAGGATCCAACCTAACTTACTATTGGATTTGCAGTGTACGCAGATCGAATTGGCCATAGATGCGAAAGGAACAAGAGACAAGTTCGATTGGTTTTTTCACCCTGTGATCACTCCACAATCTGACCACCCGATCGTAAAGAGTCTAGATGGAGTCAATCTTTATTTTCCGAGTACGATAGATACCATACGCACCAAATCGTATGTCAAAAAGACTCCCCTATTGGAGAGTACAGAGTCTACAAAAATACAAAGGAGTCCCATAGAATTGAGCTTTAATATACTCAGAAATGTGCCTCCAAGCAGCCAATGGAACAAGGGTAAATTTACCACTGGTTTGTTGCTAGAGGGTATTTTTGACAGTGAATACAATGGTCGAGTGACGGATGAGATGCAAAGCTTACTGAAGAACATCAACCAGCCCTTCAAGGCGAAAAGTGAGGACAATAAAATGCTCGTAGTCTCCGATGGAGACATAATCAAAAACCTGATTAATCCACAAAATAATTCTCCACTACCGCTTGGATTTAACCAATGGAGTGGCTATACCTTTGCCAATGAAAACTTCTTAATCAACAGTATAGAGTACATGTTGGACGATGCCAACCTATTCGCGGCTCGTGGCAAGGAAGTAAAATTGCGTAGACTCAACACCAAAAAAGCGACAGAAGAAAGGGGATTTTGGCAAATTTTGAACATTCTGGTTCCGTTATTTTTGCTAGTTTTATTCGGTATAGTTTTCACCCTTGTGCGTCGAAGAAAATTTAATAGATAAGCAGTATATATGAATAAGAATCTAATTTTACCAATCATCCTAATTGTACTTCTTGCCGGCACGGCATTTTTCTACTTCTCAGATCAGAAAAAAGGGAATTCCGACAGCGCGCAGGACTGGGTGATGCACGTAGAGAATAAAGAGGATATACATCGTATTTTTATTGCTGATCGAAATGGTGTAACTGCCGACATTAAAAGAAGGGAAAAATACTGGTCATACAATGATAAGTACAACGCCAATCCATATGTTTTGAGCAATGTCCTCAATGCCATTACCAGTATTAGACTCAAGCATCGTCCTTCCAAAAACATGATTCCCAATATGATCAAAACCTTGTCTACAAAAAGTACCAAGGTGATCGTATATGGCAAGAATGACCAGGTACTCAAGACCTACTATATCGGCGGTGTAACGCCAGATGAATCAGGAACTTTCATGATCTTAGAAGGATCTGACAACCCTTATGTCATGAATATCCCGTACGCCAATGTCAGTCTTAAGCAACGATTCTTTACGGGAGACGAAAAGTGGAGAGACAAAACAATATTTGAATACGCGCCAAAAGATATTCTTAGCGTCAGCATTGAATATCCTAAAAGAAAAAATAAGTCCTTTAAACTTAGCAAAAACAATAAAACTTGGCAGGTGGAACCTTACTACCAAACAACCAAGAAAATCCAAAAAGAGGTTAACCAGGACTTGGTTGCCAACTATTTAAAAGGCTTCAAAAAAATTGGAGCAGAAACTTTCGAAGTTAGAGAGAAATTCATCAGAAATGAATCTAACCAAAGGGAGTTTTGCATTATGAAACTGTTGCTTAAGGATGGCACACAGGAAGAGGTTCACTTTTACCCTATCCAGCGATACGAAGATGACGAAAAGACTAAGCCTCAACCTGTCGTACGATATTTGACCATCAATGAAAAGAATGATAAATATTTGACGCAACACCTCGTTTTCAAGGAGTTGTTTTGGGCCTATGACTTCTTTTTTGAAGGATAGTTTTTCTATTCGTAGGATTTGGGCACCCCCTTCCGGTCTTATATATGGATTAGATTATTATTGTAGAATGAATTGTTTCTACTTATAATACTTTAGCCCTTTATCTAGAAGACCTCTAGGGCCAGGCTCCTCCGGGCTCGCTATTCAGCTCGGTCCCCCTTCCGTACCTCCAGGGTGACGCTTGCAGGTACAGATTTTCCGCTATCGCGTCTATCAGTACATTTAGCCCCTACATATCCTTGGTGCAAGGGATTTACTTCTAATACCATACACATTGTTAAACATTTGGTCCTTTTTATATCCCGAAGGGTATAGCTTTTGAGACTTAAAATGACGCATCTATTTTGATACAGCTGCAATCATAGAAGAATCCTATCTGCTATCGTTACGTTTATCTTAAACTGACTATCCGCTTGTTGCACACCAAAATAAATTGTCGAAATTTTCAGAATAGGATATGAATTCTTAGTTTTTGGATAGTTCTTCATACTCTTGAAAAGCCTGTCTCGAACTCACTTCGAGAGCGCGCATAGCAAAGGATAGGACGATTGACTAGTGCGAAGCCATTTTGGTCTAGTAGACCAAAATAAGAAATGAACTGAGCCAAACTTGGCGAGGTGGGGCAGCGCTTTCTTTCAAAGAGTAAAGTGCTGAAAGTACGTCACATGACAACACGGTGATTCTGTGGCGTAATTTCAGCACTTTTCGCAAAGCACACAATTACAATGGGTTTCACCCATTGCTTTGTTGTCACATGCTTTCAGCACTAAGATTGATTTTATTAATATTTTAGATTGAGGTACAATATGCGGATAGTCAATTATCTTAATATTAGTAGAATTATTGACAGTTCCATTCTGTATTGATCTGCAAAAGCAATACGGAGCGCAGCGGGCACTCTCCTCGCTACTAACCACCGTCATCTCAAACCTTGCTTGTCATTTTAAACTACAAATGGTATAATTCTCTTTCAATACTTAAAAAATCACCAATTTGGCTTAAATTCACGATGTGAAATTAAAATATAGCATACTGTTTTTATTAGCCTTTGTATTCCTGTCTTCAACCGTAGATTGGGGCTTTTTTGGGCATCGTCGCATCAATAAACTGGCTTGCTTCACCTTACCACAAGATCTCTTTGGTTTTTACAAAAAAAACATTGACTATATCGCTGATCATGCTGTCGACCCTGACAAGCGTAGATACGCTTCTAAGTTTGAAGCCATCCGTCACTATATTGATTTGGACATTTGGGGAGAAGCCCCCTTTGAGAATATACCGCGCAATTGGGTAGAACTAATGATGCACTACACCAGTATCAAAAAGGTCACGTCTAGGGGAGATACATTGATGTGGCTGAATCGCAAAGACCTCCCTTACAACTTGAAAAATCCAGAAGAAACTTTCCGTTTTAAGGATAAAGAAATTGACTATCGAGGCTATCGTAATTTTGTGTATGACCATATCATGTCCACTTATTATGAAGATGAAAGAAATGTCAACAAAAAGGCTATGATTGCCTTTTTTGGAAAGTATGACATCGAAGTAAAAGGAACTCGATTTATCGCGGTAGATGAGTTTACTGAACATGGTATTGTCCCTTTTCATTTAAGCTTTATGCAGAAGCGTCTAGAAAAAGCCTTTTTGGCTAAGGATATCCCTAAGATTTTGAGGACTTCTGCAGAAATAGGGCATTATATTGGAGACGCTCATGTCCCCCTGCATACTACTGAAAACTACAATGGTCAGCTCACTGATCAACTAGGAATTCATGGATTTTGGGAGAGTCGTATCCCAGAATTATTTGCTGATAAGGAGTACGACTACTTCGTTGGGAAAGCCAACTATATAGAGGATAAAGAAGAATACTTTTGGGATATCGTTTTGGACAGTCATGAACTAGTAGATAGCGTCTTGCTCATTGAGAAAAATTTGAGTTTGACCTTTCCTCAAGATCAACAGATTTGTTACGACGATAGAGGCAATCAACTCACTAGAACCCAATGTAAAGAATACGCAAAAGCATACAGCAATCGCATGAACGGAATGGTAGAAGAAAGAATGAGAGAGGCTATCTTGGCTATTGGCAGTTCATGGTACACTGCCTGGGTTGACGCCGGACAACCGAACCTCTCTTTT
>JALZVN010000349.1 GCA_023299965.1 Saprospiraceae bacterium
AAATCCCTGTCATTCTTGATGATAACTTAAATACTAGTATCTTTATTTCAGAATGATTATAACTTTTAATATATAATACCGTGTTTTTGAAACTGTTAGCAACTATCCTTTTTACTAGTGTATTTTTCGCTTCTTGCGGGGAGGAATTCATAGGACCTCCTTTAGAGTTCGCTGACGTAGAGTTGGTGGTTAGAGGGACGTATGATGGCGAACCATTCGTCAATAACAGAGCCTATGATTATAATGGGGCACGCGTGCGCTTTTCAACATGGCATTTTTATGTGTCTGATTTATCAGCAAGGCTAAGTTTAGATGAGACTTTTGCTTTAGACGATGTAGAGTTTATAGATTTGGCCTTATTTGATGGTGAGCCAGCGGCACTTAGTGGCTTCACTGTGAATGTGGGTAGAGCACCAGTGGATACCTATAGCGGCTTTACTTTTGGCTTGGGGGTTAACTCTGAGTTGAACGGTTCCGAACCAGGTGACTATGGAAGCAACCATCCATTGGGCAATCCAAGTTTATTTGATACAAATCTAGAAGGATATAAGTTTTTTGAACTCATCGGTGAAGTAGACTTCAATCTGGATGGGACTTATGATGAAGACATCGTTTTTACCATCGGTTTTGATGCTAATTATAATGATGGCATGGAATCTACTTCCTCTCTTGACATACTTCCGGAAGTGACCAATCAAATAGAGATTGATCTGGATTTATTCAAGCTTCTGAACGGCAATATTCAATCAATTGATTTTGGTGTACATACTGCTACTACAGCTGATCCCAATGATGCTATTATGACTATATTGTTAAGCAATATAGGTGGTGCATTGACCGTTAGGTGAGTAAAACCACTAAACAGCGCGTTTAATGATAAAGCAATACTCCCTATTTCTTCTTGTTTCTCTATTATGCTTTTCTTCATGCAAGGATGATGATAATACTAATGGTCCAGGTGTCAATGATCCATGCTTTAGCTTAACGGATATTCCATTTACAGCGTCCAAAAAAGAACTTATCATACCTCAGGGGTATCAGCCCATCAACCAACCTTTAGATAACGAAATGACGGATGAGGGAGTCCTATTAGGGAGGCATCTCTTTTTTGATCCTATATTATCAGCGGATAGTACTTTCTCTTGCGGATCCTGTCATGGATTGGATGGTAACTATACAGACAATCTAGCGACGAGTGCTGGTATAGATGGCATCTTCGGTACACGCAGCTCGATGCCGTTGATTGACCTGGTATACGCAGAGAACGGTTTGTTTTGGGACGGACGCGCACAGACACTAGAGGAGCAGGCCTTATTACCGGTTGAGGATCCGATAGAGCTTCACGATACTTGGGACAATGTAGAAGTCAAGCTTCAGAGGAGCGATAGATACCCAGAGATGTTTAGAAGAGCATTTGGGATAGCGGAGAATTGTGATATTACACGAGATTTGGCCACGAAGGCTATTGCACAGTTCGAGCGCAGTCTTATTACTTTAGGGAACTCTAGATATGATGATGTATTTATTCGCCAAATAGATTTTCCTACAGAATCCGAATTGAGAGGATTTGCTTTCTTCAATGATGAAGATGATGATAATGGAGCGTTTATACCAGATGCGGAGTGCTTTCACTGCCATAGTCCACCACTTTTTACCGACCACTCTTATAGAAACAACGGACTCACATTTTTTACAGACGATACCGCTATGGATATAGATGACCTAGGTCACTATGAGTTTTCTAAAAACACGAATGACATAGGATTGTTCCGAGTGCCTACATTGAGAAACTTGGAATTCTCTGCTCCATATATGCACGATGGTAGATTTAATACCATTGACGAAGTTATGGATCACTATATATGCGGTATACAGCAATCGCCAACCTTAGATCCATTGATCACTAATCATTGTGACCCAGAGGATACGTTCCGATTTATTGATGAGCAAGGAAAGCAAGACATTATTGCCTTTCTCAAAATGCTTACCGATACTACTTTCTTTAGTAATCCAGATTACCAGAGTCCATTTTAGAAATATTTTAGGCTTTTGACCTATAGAGATACCCATACTAAATATAACTTTTTGGGGCTGTCCCTTCGCTTTGCTTAGGGTCGGGTCGTCCGTTCCTATCCCGACCGAAAAGGGTCGGAATACCACTTCCACCCCTCATCCATTCTAGGCTCGCTGCTATCGCAGCATCGCGATTGTACGGATTCGCAAACGTCCATTTAGTGTTGGATAAATGATGACGATATAGCACACATAACAAAAAATAAATTTCAAAGGATTTGAGCATACTTTGCCATGCCACAATGAGCATCTTACTCCATTTGAATTGAGCTATTTATAAAACACATTTATCTAGTATGTGTATCCTTTCGTAAACTTTTTTTAGGTGCAGTTCATCTAAATCGATTCAATCGGTTTAGAATTTGTAATCATAAAGGTGCAACAAACAAGTCTAGTCTTCTTAAACATGTTTTTAGTAAATGTGTATTAAGCTACTAAGCCTACCGACTAAGTACACTCACTCAAACTAACAAAAATTGCTTGTCACAGATAAAGCAATTTTTGACACAAACAAGAAGCAAAAGTTTTGCTACTTGCTAGAGTAATTAGAAGTAATTGCTCACCCAGATAGATTTTCCTATCCCCTCTAAGGTGTCTACAGAATTCATTCCCCCAGTTTGAATTGTACTCTTGCATTCCCTCCCAAGATTACAGCTTTGTAAACCATTAACCGCCTTACAGATTATGAGACATCTTTGTACCGTCTTATTCAGCCTAGCGCTGATCGTAAACATTTCTGCCCAATCAAAAAGTTCAATTTCTGATTTGAGAGCAAGCAATGTTGTGAACTTAACGTTTAAATCTCTACCTACTGCAGCACAAGCAGAAGCTTTAGCAAAGGAAGGAATTACATTATTGTCTTACAAACAGGACAATACCTATACAGCTCTAGTCGGAGCAAAAACATCTTTAGATAAATTGACGAACGATTTTGATTTTGAATATGACCTTCAAAAATCAAGTAAGAGTTTAAGTCTTACTAGCGATGTCGCAGCAGATCATATTCCTGCACATGCTAATCATAATAATGGTACAGTAGATGTAGCCATTACTTTTACAACAGAATTTTCTGAAGATGCAATCAATACATTTTTGAATGAAAACGATGCACGCTTACTACAGTCCTTTTCAAATGGTCAAGTAGCGATTGTAAATGTGGCGAAAGATAAAATAGAGAACATCGTATCAGAACCTTTTGTGCAACATGCAGAATTCAAGGAGGCGGATGTGGAAAGTTTGAATTATCAAAACAAAATACTTCAAGGAGCGCATTATGTAAATCGCAACGCTATACCAGGTATGGAGCTAGATGGAAGTGGAGTAGTGATTGGTGTAGGTGATGGTGGACAGCTGGGAGATCACATCGATTTTGATGATATGTTGTTATCAGAGACAACGGAATATGTTGAACGTTTTGGAGCGCATGGCGACCACGTTACGGGTACCATTGGTAGTAAAGGAAATCTAGATGCTAGGCACAGTGGCTTTGCGCCAGGCGCCGGTCTGATTATAGAGAGAACGACCAACGCTTTTTTTAAATCAAGAGAATACTATGATGACCTTGGAATGGTCTTGACTAATAACAGTTATGGTAGTCTTTTTGATTGCGAAAAGAATGGAGCCTATAACTACACTAGTTTCGAATTGGATAAGCAATTAAGAGAAATGCCGAACTTGATGCATGTTTTTGCAGCAGGGAATGACGGTGTTGCTACATGTGATGGATATCCTAAAGGATTCCAAACGATATTGAAATACTACGGTGCAGCTAAAAATGTATTGACAGTAGGATCAGTGGATGAGGACCTTGTGATTGCCGGTTCATCAGCCAGAGGACCCGCTAAAGACGGTAGACTGAAGCCTGAAATCATGGGCGTAGGCGTCAATGTGGTTTCTACCGGAAGAGATCAAAATTATTATATAAACCAAGGAACAAGTATGGCAGCTCCATCAATCACAGGAAGTATGGCGCTGATGTATCAAAAGTACGAACAAGATACTGGAGAGATAGCTAGAGGAGACTTGATGAAAGCGATCGTATGTAACACTGCAGATGACTTAGGTGTTTCTGGCCCTGATTACCAATACGGTTTTGGTATCATGAATACTTTTAGAGCTGTCCGGACTATAGAAAATGAAAATTACTACTTAGGTGCTGTGGAGAATGCGCAGGACAATGATTATATAATACAAGTCGAAGCAGGAGCTACGGAAGCCAAGTTTCTTTTGTATTGGAATGATAAAGAAATTACCTCTAATCCTGAAAAGGCGCTAGTTAATAATTTAGACTTTCAGATTATTGCGCCAAATGGTGATGTGATTTTGCCATGGGTTTTGGATCACACATCAAGCAAAGTAGACCAGATGGCATCTAGAAAAGTAGATAACCTCAATAATATAGAGCAAGTGACCATCGATAATCCTATGCCAGGAGAATATAGACTAGTGGTGAAAGGGACAGAAGTGCCATTCGGTCCACAAGAGTATGCAGTCGCATATGAAGTAAGTGAACCAGAAGTAATGTTGATGTTTCCAGCAGGTGGTGAAAGCTTAGTGCCAGATGAGAGATATGAAATTACTTGGCTTGCAAATAAGAGTAATGAAAACTCATTCAAGCTAGAAGTGTCTTTGGACAACGGAATGACTTGGGATCTGATAGTGGATAATATTCCAGCAGAGCATAGAAATTATACTTGGCGTACACCAAATCTTACTTCTCAGTGTGCTAAGATCAGGGTTTTAGTACATAATACAAGTTTGCAGCATGAGCATGATGCAGCAATCAATATACTAGGTAAACCAGTTAACTTTAAGTCCATTCCAGTATGTCAAGAAACAATTCGTTTGGCTTGGGAGGAGAATAATACCGCAGACAGCTACTTGGTATATATGTTGAAAGACGGTAAGATGGAGGTTGTAGCTGAGACAGATCAGAAATTTGCTGACATAGAATATGACTATGAAGAAGGTGAAGAATACTGGTTTAGTGTAGCCAATAAAACCAATCTTGGAAATATAGGAGAGCGAGTGGTTGCAATCTCTGCAACATCAAGATTCGATTTTCCATGTGATCGTGAAAACGATGGTAAGATTGGTGATATCTTTGGAATCGCAAATGGTAGAGAGCATACAGCTACTAGCCTTGATGAAGAAGCAGGTATAGGTGTACTGGTACAGAATAATGGTAACAACGAATTGAACGATTATAATGTGTCTATACGTATCAATGGAGCGGGTACACTAAAAGAGAAAGCAACTACTAATCTCAACAGAGGAGAGGAGCATGTATATGAATTCGATAATAAGTTTGACTTTGCAGAAGTAGGTACATATGCCATAGATACTTGGATATCTCACCCTTTAGATCAGTCTCACTATAATGATAGCTTGGTTGGGCAATTTCAAATCAAGCAGCTGCCAAATGAGCCGGTTGTATTTCCGTTAGCATTTGATTTTGAAGAAAGCGAAGACTTTTATTATCACAAGTCTCAAATAGGACTAGGGGATCTAACGCACTTTGACTTTTTCAATCAAGAGACATCTGCGTCTTCTGTCTTTGTCGGAGGGACAGGAAACTCAAGACACCTTGTGATGGAAAATAACGAACAGACTACGGAAGATGGTAATAGCTATGTTGTGACTGTAAATATGTCTGAAGTGAAAGAAGGCGACAAACCTAATGTATCATTTGATGCAAAACTAGTAAGTCAGAATCTTATAGAGAACGGAGCAGTATATTTGAGAGGGTCTGATGCAGACCAGTGGGTAAAGATTATGAACTTGGAGAATACGCTAGAGTGGGAGCAGTACGAGAATGTCGACATCCTTGATTATTTAGGAGAAGCAGGGCAGAATTTGAGTACAAGTACACAGGTGAAATTTACCTTTAGTGGAGAAGGATCATTTTCTCTAGACAATATTGTGTTTGATAATATATCGATAACTGCTGGTCTTTCTCTTGGAGAAGTGACAAATATGGCTAATGTATATCCAAATATCGTTCAAAACGACTTCACATTGGATATAGAGGGACAAGATATAGGAGAGGCAAAAATTTCAATTGTGAGCGGAAATGGTCAAATTTTGAGCGAAAAAGAGGAAAATCTTGTTTCTGGCAATAATATTTTCAACTATTCTGAGCTTCAAAATCAGGCTCCAGGCATATATTTTGTTACAATTGAAGTAGGTTCTCGCAGAGAAGTAAAAAAAGTAACTAAAGTGTCTAAGTAATATGGAAGCATAATAGCCTACTAAATAGACAAGGGGAAGCGACGATAAAACGTCGTTTCCCCTTGTTTTTTAGTCACTTGTGACGTTTTAAGCGCCTTTTTTTCATATTTGACTACAAAAGTGAACACTTCGTTATTTAACTCGACAAATCTGACGGATATTCCTCAATGGGTCAATTTAGGAAAATAAATATATTACAATACCCATTTTTTGTATTTATTTGAAAGAGTGATGTGCCCTATATTTGAATCAACAAAACGAAAAATGGTTAACAAAAAATAGTTTTGGATATGTTCATGGGATTATAATTTGTTGGTAGTGAGTTGTCCTGGATTGGGACAACTTACTATTTTCAAAATTTGAACACATTCCAAAAACCATATTTTTCCTCTCTAGTGAGGT
Organism: Saprospiraceae bacterium; assembly: GCA_023299965.1. Classification (GTDB taxonomy): domain Bacteria; phylum Bacteroidota; class Bacteroidia; order Chitinophagales; family Saprospiraceae; genus JALZVN01. Next base: position 6,706 of record JALZVN010000349.1, read on the forward strand.
TTTACAAATTCGGATATGTTCATGGGATTATAATTTGTTGTAGTGGGTCGTAACACATGTGTTACGACTTACTTTTTTTTTGCCCCTATGCTACACCTATTCAAATCTAGTCAATGACGGATCATTGCGTTTTGATACATCTTTGGAGTACATCCTTGGCCTCACCAAAAATCAGTTCCTCTTCTAATCACCAGCGTTAGAAATATACTAACTAGTAATATGTGGTATTACATTCAAAATGAAAAATCTTGGTATTGAACCTACACGCAGAGATAAATCTAACAGCATTTTTTTTTGGACTAGTGATGTGGAGTAGTGGCGCTACCTTCAGCGCCAGAGCGTAGCTCAGAGGCGAATGCCGAACTGCGCAACGTAGCGACCTGACTGAATGGTGCGTAGCAATCTAGGTCCAGTGGACCTAGATAATGAAGGAACCGCAGCAAACTTGCTGTGGGTGGGGAGGCCCCAAATGATTAGGCTATGCTTCGCGTAAAGATTTTCCATCGATATATTTGACGGTAGACATGCAGTGATTTTTAGAGAGTTCGATCAGGCGGAAACCAATCTGATAAGAGCCTACTTGGAAATCTTCAGTATCGGGATCGATCTGGATATAGGTAGAAGGGGTAATGGCTATATGGAGATTGTCGAGGTGAATGATTTTTTCAGTATGATAGTGACCGCAAAATAAGTAGATGTTCTTTTCGTAGGTATGGAATAGACTTTGGATCTCTTTCCTATCCTCTAGTGCGTGATTTTTGTCCATAAAAGCCACTTTGCATTTGGCGGGAGGGTAGTGAGTGAATACGACAATGTTTTTGTCCGCCTGATGCAGTTGGCGTTTGATCCACTTCTTCTGATTGTCAGAATGTGCGGCTTTGCTATTGTCTAGAAATAGAGCGGTCGTTTTGGAAAGTTTTTTGGCGAAATAGATTTCATCATCTCCGTGACTATAGTCGATCTCAAAAACGGCCTTCATCATCTCCGTGTCGTCGTGGTTGCCTGGGGTGACGAGGTAGGGGATTTTGATATTGTCAAGTTTGCTTTTGATCCAGATATAGATCTCTTCATGACCCACATCAAAACATAAATCGCCAGTCACTACCACTAAGTCCGGTTCTGTGAAAACGACTTCTCCAAGAATCTGCAGAAAATTATCTCTGACATCGACATTGTACGTGTCTTGATCTTTTAGACCAATATGTAAATCTGTAATTTGCGCAATTTTCATTTAGGTAATTCTTAAGCTGCCCATAATCTATTCGGGGATAAAAGTAAAATTTTATCACAATTCAGAGGTAAATAGTAGTACCCTTATTATCTTTAAGGAACTAACATATTAAATTTAGAAATGATGAATAAGTCGATAAAACTAATAAAATTAGTCGCTTTTCTACTCTTTACGCAGAGTCTTACTGCTGGAGAGGGAATGTGGTTACCACTTCTACTCGAGTCTCTCAATGAGGACGAGATGAAAAATATGGGTCTGAAGCTCTCCGCGGAGGATATATATAGTGTGAATAAGAGTAGTCTGAAGGATGCGATTGTGCATTTTGGTGGATTTTGTACTGCAGAAGTGATCTCGAATGAGGGTTTACTACTCACCAATCACCACTGTGGATATGGTCAAATCCAGTCCCATTCTACGCTTGAAAATAATTATTTGAGAGATGGTTTTTGGGCTATGAAAAAGTCTGAAGAACTTCCAAATCCGGGTTTGTTTGCTCGTTTTATTTTGCGTATCGAAGATGTATCTGAAGATATGTTGGCCGGAGTCACGGATAATATGGACACCAGAATAAGGCAGTCTGTGATCGATAAAAATCTGGAGCTGGTGCGTGCAAAGCATGAGCAAGGATTGGAGGCCTATGACGATGTAGTGATTCGTCCATTTTATCATGGTAACCAGTATTTCCTTTTTGTGACTAGAACGTTTAATGATGTTCGTCTAGTAGGTGCTCCACCAGAAGCTGTAGGGAAATATGGATCTGATACAGACAACTGGGTATGGCCTAGACATACTGGAGATTTTTCTATGTTTAGAATATATGCAGGTCCTGATAATATGCCTGCGGACTATAGTTCAGAAAATAAGCCGTATGTACCTAAGCACTCTTTACCGATCTCTGTAGATGGTGTGGAGGAAGGAGACTTCACTATGGTGTTTGGTTTTCCTGGTAGAACAAATCAATATTTACCAGGCGCTGCAGTAAAGCAAACTGTAGAGGTGTTGAACCCTGCAAAGATTAGCATAAGAGAAAAAGCACTAGGTATCATAGATAAATACATGCGAAACGATCCGCAAGTGAAGATCCAGTACGCTTCTAAATTTGCAAGAGTAGCAAACTCATGGAAAAAGTGGATAGGAGAGAGTCAAGGTATCAAGAC
>JALZVN010000350.1 GCA_023299965.1 Saprospiraceae bacterium
TGTGGAGAAATAGAATGGACAAATAACTATACTGGATTCACAGGGGAGTGTCCAATGGTGGCTAACGTTACCTTTGCAGCAGCGGATGAATGCGGAAACGCTTCAACGACCACGGCGACCTTTACAGTAGAAGATACGACAGCGCCAGCCATAGTGAATGGGAGCGATTTAAATCTATCATGTACCGCAGATAATGATTTAGAAATTCAAGAATGGTTGCAAGATAATGCTGGAGCAATTGCGACGGATCTATGTAGTATTATTAGTTGGACAAATGATTTCTCTGATATTGATATCGACCCTTGTGGCACTACCTTGCCAGTCACTTTTACTGCAATGGATGATTGTAATAATACTCAAAGTTTTACCGCAAATATTTCAATCATGGATAATGAAGCTCCATTTATTAATGTCCCATCAGATATTACTATTTCTTGTGGAAATGAGCCGCCGGTACCACAAATTACAATTGTTGATAATTGTGATTTAGATGTAGAGGTGGTCTTTGAGGAAGAGCTTTTTGATCATTGTGGTATTTTTACTAGGACGTGGACAGCCATCGACGATTGTGGTAATGAGTCACAGGCAACGCAGAGCATTACAGTAATCGATGTCGAAGCGCCCATATTCACAAATGCGCCATCTGATTTAGTTGTTGAACAAGGACAGACTGTACCTGATGTTCCACAACTTAATGTTACAGATAACTGCGATGATACTGTTGAAGTTGCTCTAACAGAGGAGAGAATAGATGAAGGATGCTCTTTTATGCTAATTAGAACTTGGGTGGCAAGTGATAATTGCGATAACGAGTCATCTGTTTCACAAACTATAAGAGTTATTGGAGGGCTTGATGTAGAAATTGAAGCTGAAGATATTGCTCTTTGTGGAAATGATGAAGGTCAATTGTCTGTAAATGTATTTAATGGTGTTGCTCCTTATACTTATGACTGGTCCATCTCAGGGGGAAGTTTAAATGATAATACTTTACAAAATCCAGTCGCTACTATTAGTGAGATTGGAAGTTATCAAGCTGTTGTGACAATAGAGGATGCAAATGGATGTCAAGCTTTGTCAACTGTAGATATCTTAGTGTCTGGTGATTTTATTGCTCAAATTCAAGGGGACACAGTTTATTGCGAAAATTCTGAAATTCAACTTGAAGTATTAGGCGGTGACGCTTGGCAATGGGAAGGACCCAATAATTTTTCTTCCAATGAACAAAATATTTCATTGCCAAATGCTTCTTTGCAAGATGAAGGAATTTATTCTGTGACGGTAACAAATAATGCTGGTTGCTCAACAGTGATTGACAAAGAAGTGGTAGTAATTCGCTCAATTTTGCTTGAATTAAATAGCAATAGTCCTATATGTCAATTCGGTGATTTGTTACTCTTCTCGACAGGAGCAATAGATTTGGATTACAAATGGACTGGGCCTAATGGTTTAGAGTCTGAAGATCAGAATGCCATTTTTGAAGATCTTGACTTAGCGCCAGGTGCCTATGAGTTCATGCTTGAAGTGAGTGGGATTAACGGTTGTAATGGTAGTGCTTTAATAATGGTAGAAATTACTGAAGGCACTAGAACAACTATAACTAGCGATACCACGATTTGCGAAGGGAATAGTTTGACTTTGGAAGCTTCTGGTGGAATAGATTATTTTTGGCTAGGTCCAAATAATTTTGTTTCTATTAACGCATCTGAAACAATTGAAAATGTTTCAATTGAAAATGCAGGGATATATGTCGGTTCCATTTTTACAGCTGAAGGATGCTTCTATGAAGATTCTATTAAGATTGATGTGATTGCTGATGCAAATATCCCTATTATTTCTAGAATGGATATTTGTGCAGGAGAAGAAATTGAATTAGAAATAGATGGATACTACGGAGCCACATATACTTGGACTGGACCTAATGGATTTACTTCTACGGAGAAAAATCCAATTATTCCTATCGCAACAGATAGTGCTTCTGGAACCTATAACGTTCTTGTAAATGCCGATAATTGCGAAGCCACGGGAAGCGTAAATATAGTAGTGGGCGGCAATGCTCCGCAAGCAACAATCGATATTACAAATGTTGGATGTGTAAATTTAGGATCAGTTGAAGTTGTTACAGAGAATGACCCTCTTACTTTAGTTTATGATTGGTCTGATTTAGATGAAGAATTGGAGCCTAAGGATAGACTCAATTTAGAAGTGGGAGATTATCAGTTGTCAATTACAAATGATGAAGGTTGTACGGCTATTTTTGAAATAGAAATTATTGAAGACTGCAATTGCACAAATCCTCCTGCTATTTCAGAACTTGAAATAATAGATACTAATTGTAATGAAAATAATGGACAAGTTTCAATAGCGCTTACGGAAGAGTCCGTATCGTTTGTGTTTGAATGGACACCTAACCTTGGAACTTCACTAAATCAATTTGATAGCCATAGAGGAGATCTCCCATCAGGCAATTATACCGTAAATATATATCGTGTTGACAATCCATCATGTATTACAGAAGAGTCATTAATTATTGAAAATATTGGTGTCGATTTCTTAGAATTAACAGAAGCTGAGGATGTCGTGATAAGTTGTAATGATGGTAATGATATTCAAAGTTGGCTAAATGATAATGGAGGAGCGACAGCAAATTTACCTGTTGAATGGTCGAATAACTTCCTCGGTTTGAGTGGCGAATGCCCTAGAACAGTTGAGGTTGTATTTACGGCTACGGACGAATGTGGTACAGTAGCGGAAACAATAGCTTCATTTAGCATAGATGATACTACGCCTCCAGTACTCGAAGGGATTGCTGAAGATATTACCGTCTCATGTATTGATGACGTGCCAGTAAACAATCCTACAGTTCAGGATGATTGTGATTTTAATGTGCAAATAGATTTTGAAGAATCTATTGAAAACGATTGTAGCCTGATAATTAGACGATGGTCTGCAACTGATATTTGCGGCAACGAAACTTCAGTAACTCAATCAATTACAATCTCAAATAACAACGGACCTGTATTTAGTTCGATTCCTATTGACATTACAGTTAATGCTGATCTTGGAGAAACTATACCTGTCGCAGATCAATTGTCAGCAACTGATAATTGTAGTAATACTTTGCAGGTTGAATTCACTGAAACAATGACTACGACTGGTAATTGTAGTTTTGTGATTAATCGATTTTGGACTGCAACTGATAATTGTGGAAAAATTGCTACAGCCGAACAAGATATACTAGTCAATGGAGGATTATCTGCCTTTTTTGAAGATGCAGTGACAAATGTATGTGAAAATATTCCAACGGAATTATCAGTCGAAATAGAAAATGGAGTAGCTCCTTTTACCTATGAATGGACTTCTGATTTTGGTACCTTTGATGACCCAAATAGTTCAAATCCTAATATCTTTATTACTGACTCTGGTGAAGGGCAAGTAAGTGTAAGTATTAGAGATAGTGAAGGTTGTATGGCTACAATTTCAACATCGGTCGTTGGAGGGGCGCCAGATCTTTATCAAATTACTGGAGACTCTATTTATTGCGAATCAAATATTATAGAATTAACTGTAAGCGGTGGAGACAGCTGGAGTTGGGAAGGGCCAAACGCATTTTCTTCAAGCCAGCAAAGTATCAATTTTACCAATGCCTCTTTTGAAGATGCCGGGTTGTATAGGGTAACTGTGACGGATGAATCTGGGTGTGACATTACTTTAAGTAGATCGATTGCGGTGGAAAGATCACTCGATATTACGGCAGAGAGTGGTGGAAGTGTTTGTCAGTTTGGTGATTTGACTTTATTTACAACAGGTAATATTGAAGACACTTATCAATGGGTAGGCCCTAATGGTCTGAGCTCAAATGAAATGAATCCGATTTTTGATAATGTTGATTTAGATCCTGGTGCTTACTTGTTTGAAGTAACTGTTACTTCAGATATAGGATGTGTCGGTGTCTCTACGATTGAAGTAGAAATTACGGATGGGTCCGAATTTGATTTTAGTGACGATTTATCTTTGTGTGAAGGAGAGACTCTTGTTTTAGAGGCCTCAGGTGGACTAGACTATTTATGGCAAGGACCAAATGGATTTGTTTCAAATGATCCAGTAAATACAATTCAGAATGTTAATTCTAATCATGAAGGTAGCTATTCTCTTATGCTTACGTCTGAGAATGGATGTGTTTATGAAGACACCGTTGTTGTAGGAGTTATATCAGAATTGGTAGATATTATTGGTAATACGGAAATTTGCTTAGGGGCTACACTAGAGTTAGAGGTAATTGGGTTACCAAATGCTCAGTATCAATGGACCGGACCGGATGGATTCAATAGTGTTGGAGAATCAATTACAATCCATAATCTTGAATCTAACCAAGCAGGGGTGTATGATGTGCAAGTATCTTTAGATGGATGCAGTGCAAGAGGATCTATTGAGATATTTATCTCAGGCAGTAATGCTGATGTGAATATTGCCACTACTAATTTAACTTGTGAAGAACTAGGTAGTATTCAGCTTCTATTAGAAGGTGACGCAGGAGGTTTAATTTTTGAATGGTCTGATCTAAGTACAGAAAACCAACCTCAAGATCGTACAGGACTACAAGAAGGGAGCTATAGCCTGACTATCACTAATAGTGAAGGATGTGAAACCACAATAAATGATATTGTCATCGAAAATGATTGTACTTGCTCTAATCCTCCAATAATTTCTGCTACAGAGGTGCTTAACGCAAGATGCGAACAAGAAGACGGTCAAGTTGAAATAATTGTAGAAGGAGATATCGAAGATTATAGCTTCAATTGGTCTCCAGATCTTGGAGCTGTCCTTACGCAATTTGGTAATTCTAGAGGTAGTCTTCCAGCGGGTAGTTATACTATTGAAGTACTTTTGGCAGATAATGCGAATTGTAGTACAATTATCGAAGGTGTGATTGTTGAAAATTTAGATGGACCTGAAGCGGTAATAAATGCTGTTACAGATGCTGATTGTGGAGGCTCTAATGGGGCAGTTAGTTTAAGTCCTAATAATTATACATTTTCTTGGAGTGATGGTCAAATGGGTAGCAACAGAGATGATCTAGATGAAGGAATTTATGTTGTTACTTTTACAGACACAAACACGGATTGCGAGAATTTTATTTCTGTCGAAATTGGAATTAAAAATACTTTAGAAGCTGAGGCCATTGTATTGCAAAATCCTTCATGTGGAGAACAAAACGGTATTGTAAGAATTGAAGTTTCTGGAGGTAGTGGTTTTTATGATTTTAACTGGGGAAGTTCTGAAGTTAACAGTAATCTGGCTTCTGGAAATCATGAGGTCTTAATAACAGACTTGGAATCAAACTGTACTTTTAGTCTTGATTTTTTCTTGACTGACAATGTTTCAGATGTTGAAATTGTTGTTGTTGATGAAGTTCTGCTTTCGTGTCCAAATGACAATAATGGTAGTTTAGTGTATGAATTGCAGCTTAGTAATGATTTCGCTGAACCAGCTTCCGCTCGGATTGAAAATAACGCTGGCGTTGAAATAGAAAATGGTTCTTTAGTTGAGGGCGAATATTGCCTGATTATTGAAAATGCTGAAGGTTGCTTGGCTGGACAATATTGTTTTGAAGTTGTTAAACCTAATCCGATTACTACTTCTATTGAAGTTCAAAATGTAAGTTGTGAATTAGGGAGCACAATCGTTTTAGGGAGTATTGAGATTTTTGTAGAGGGTGGAACTCCTCCATATACTTTTGATTGGAGTGATATTGTCTCAAGTGAAGAAACATCAAATAGAAATAATTTAGAAGTTGGTACCTATTCACTTGAAATAATAGACGCTAATGGTTGTACTTTTTCTGTAGAGGATATAGCGATTACGGATGACTGTGAAAATACTAATGGTCAGTGTGTAGAACCATTTATTAGTGATGCACTTATTACAGACTCTGATTGTGGGGAGTCTAGTGGTTCTATTCAAATTTTTACGAATGAAACTTTAGATAATTTCTTATTCGAATGGTCAAATGGAGACACTGGAGATAGAATCACAGACTTATTTGCAGGTTTGTATAGTGTGACAATCTCTAGACTGTCGGATAGTGATTGTGTTACAATCTCCAGCTTTGCAGTTGGAGACTCTAGTTCTCCAAACATCCAAATGGCAATAAACAGACCGGCAAGTTGCGCAGACAATGATGGAGTAGTGAGCCTCTTGCCACCAAATTTAGTATACACTTGGAGTGATGGAGGAGCTGGAAATATAAGAAATAACCTAT
>JALZVN010000351.1 GCA_023299965.1 Saprospiraceae bacterium
TTTGCAAAAACAATGGGAGTGGCTAATTGTTGACTCCGTGGGGTAAAAGAGGTCAACTCTTCAACCATTTCCAATTCATTGACACCTCTTTTCAGTGTAAAACCAACTCTTCCAGTGAGATATCTCTGGCTCAAACTATTATATAACACCGTGTAGTCACCCCCCAGAGGATGATCATTACTCACCGAACTAGGATCCACAGTTGCCAAATCTGGCTGTAAGCCTATGTTGTAAGAGAGTTCATCTATCGATATGCCACTGCGATATGTACCTAGAGTAAACTGGAATAGCGGCATAGCTACTAAAGCAATATTGTCTTGAAAAGTAGTCACTTGCCTATTGCCATTTGCATCTAAACTTTCTATTTGGAGTGATTCAAAAAGACGTAAGGTATCAATAGCGTTATTATCTATGGGCGTCAATTCAGACACAAACAAGGAGAAGGAATCTATCCGTATACTATCCGTTAGATTTTCTAGCGGATAATAAGTGTCTAATCTGATATTGGTATTGGCGTCGCTCAAGATATCTGTCGCCGTCCCTTTATAAAAGAGATTGAGCCGAAGGCTAGGATAGTTACAACAACATTCTTCGCTATCATCAGTGCAGCAATCACTATCTGCATCAATTTCAAAATTACTCGCTAATACGTCAAGGCAACCTTCTTCTGGTTCTGTACAGCTGGTCACCCCAGCAGCTATACAGAAAAAAAGAATCGTAATCGAAAAAGGAATATTACAATAAGATTTAAGATCCAACATGCTCTTTATAAATTCGCTTGATGATTTGCTTGACTTGGGAAGAAAAGTCTTTTGTCAATATCCAATTGTAATAATTTTTGTCTTTTTGAAGGACCTCTACGACTGGTGTATTGATATGCTTTCCAAAGTTAAACACGATCACACCGTCTTTATTGTACTTCAGACGTTGCGTAGCATCTATTGTCTTGAGATCAGATGTAAATGCATGGAGTACATCCATATCATTTTTGATCGGGGCAGGAATCGTCTCGTGCTCATCAATAATTAGATCCACACCATCATATCTCTCTAACTGCCCTTTGAGTACATCTACGGTCGCGCGTACATCTGCCAGAGCATCATGCGCTCCTTTCAATTCTTTATTGCAGTAGTATCTCAAGGCCGCACTTAAAGTCCTTGGCTCCATTTTGTAAAAAATGCGCTGCACATCAACACTCCCCCTATTCTCCATAGAAAATTCAATCCCTACTCTAGCAAACTCTTCCATCAATATAGGTACATCAAATCGAGCTGAATTGTAGCCAGACAAGTCGCCATCACCTATAAAATCATATATCTGCTGAGCTACTTGCTGAAAAGTGGGCTTATCCGCTATATCTCCATCATATATGCCATGTATAGAAGAAGATTCTTCTGGTATAGGCACTCCTGGATTAATCATTAGGCTCAACTCTTGAGGAGTTTCCGTATTGGGCGTATATTTGATAAGTGCTATCTGAATTATTCGATCCCGAACTACATTGAGTCCGGTAGATTCTACATCGAAAAAAATCAAATCTTTTTTAAGATTAAATTTCATTATTTCTTGTTTCTTATCCGATTGAGGGTAAAGAGATATCTACCTTATCAAATCTAGACTAGTCCACAATATAGGAAGAAGCTCCCTTAGTTACTAACTCATTCATCTGTCCATTGTCATCTGTATAAATAAAAAATGCTTCTACTCCCTCTTTTGCATTTACAATTTTTTGCGCATCTTCTAGCCCCATGGTCATACAAGCCGTTGCGTAAGCATCCGCTGTGATGCAGTCCGGCGCCAATATAGTAGCGCTCAATATCTCATTGCGCTCTGGGTAGCCCGTCCGAGGGTTCATGGTATGGCTATAGATTTTATCTTCTATTTTAAAATAGTTGCGATAATTTCCAGAGGAAGCTAGTGCGATATCAGACAATCGTGCTTTTTTATACACAGAATTGAGCGCAGCGTCAACGCTTGGCTTGTTGATTCCGATAGTCCAATACTCACTCTTTAGATTATTTCCTTTGACACGTACCTCTCCTCCAATCTCTACTAAGTGATTTTGAGAGCCTGCTTGACTTAGCAGTTCCGCCACTTCGTCTACGGCATAGCCTTTGGCTAAAGCTGAAAAGTCAAGTTGTAGCCCTGGTCTATTTTTGATTAAGACCTCTTGTTCACTCTGTTGTTTCTTGTCAATTTTCTTAAAGCCTACATCTTGCATAATACGTGTAATGGTTGCAGAATCTACTTGTTCCGGATTCTTCTTGTTTGGACCAAATCCCCAGTAGTTTACCAAGGGCATTACCGTGGGGTCAAAAAATCCATTTGTCTCTAGATAAATCTGGCGGGCCACTTCATAGTTCTTTTCGAAATGAGGATATCCTTTTTTGGTCTGGGCGCTCCTAAGGGCTATAGATTTCTCTTCTTTATTAAACAGGCTGATGAAGGAGTCCTCCTCGTAGGTAGATACTTCATGATTGATATCTATCAAGAGTTGATCTATATCTCCTTGCAGGTCATGTAACATAAGGTAGTCACTGGTGATGTGATAACTCGTCCCCATAGTAGATCCAGAGATCTTCTGCAACAAGACAGCCTGCCCCGAACTAGATGTACCACTCCCACTGCATGCTACCATTATAAAAAAAATAGCAAGCACGCAAAAATCAGAATATTTCATATGAAACTTATTTATTAGCCAAGGATTTTATCCCCGCCACGAAGGTATCTAATTCTGACAATAAGGTATATATATTCGGTGATATTCGGATCCCCGAAAGCATTTCATTTTCGCTTATAGTAGCGTGTATACTCCAACCATGTTCAAGTTGCTTTAGCAAGTCGGCATTCTTATATCCTTCCAAAGAAAGCAAAAGGATAGCAGATCCATAGACTTCATCTATTGGACTTTGAATTTTCACACCAGGTATATCTTTTATCCGATCCACTATGTACGTTTTCAAAAATTGCAAGCGCTCTCTTTTACGTTCCGTCCCTATACTATTGTGAAAAACTAAAGCGGGCAATATCGCTCTCTCTGCTGCGACATTCTTTGTACCTAAGTGTTCAAACTTTTTCATGCTCTTAACACTAGGATTGGGACCAGCCATGAGCGGGTACAATTTTTCTCTTTTGTCCGGATGCACATACAAAAC
>JALZVN010000352.1 GCA_023299965.1 Saprospiraceae bacterium
CAGTAGTGATTAAAGAAAGCACTATTACTTCTACCCTTCCAATGACTGCTCTACCTGGTGAAAATTCTGAAGAAGCCATTCAAACTTGCATGCACATTTATAGAAATGCAGACAGTGGAATATACTACGACAGGAATACAGGTAAAACTGCGGAAGGAGAATGTGGCGGTATTATCTACAAAGATGGTTTCATGGCAAACAGTGATTATCAGACTACTACCGCTACAACCGAGCTGGTAATGAATCTCCCAAAAGAAGATGAATTCGTATCTAAAGGAGCAGAAAATGAAGTATTCAATACGAATACTACTTTAGTAGAAGTTATAAAATCCACCAATGAAGTAATTATCGAAAAGGTGGAACCAAAGATCATATATAAGAAAGAATCGCCAATCATAATCGATGAGACTATAGAACCTCAAGACAGTAAAATAATAGTCTCTCAAAAACACACCCAAAAGAACATATCTGTTGATTGCGCTGAAAGCCCTCGCACAGGTTACCATATGGTAAAGAAAGGTGAAACACTTTACAAATTATCTAATCTCTATGACGTGAGTATCCAACAGATCATGGAATGGAATGGATTGAGCAATAGTGAAATAAGTGTTTGTTCTCAATTGAGAATTCAGGCACAAACTTCATTATCTCAGTCCAATTCAGTCATTCCTGCCAATGAATTTGTAAGTAAAGGAGGAACAGTAGTAAGAGAAAATGTAGTTGTAGGAAGGCCGACCGTAAAAAGACAATACCATTATATCGCTCAAGGGGAAACACTTTATGCTATTTCTAAGAAATATAGTGTATCCGTAGAAGATATTAAGAGCTTAAACAAACTAAAGGATAATTATTTGAAGCCGGGTTGGAGATTATTAATCCCCAATAGTGGCGACGAATTAGGTACTGTGAAGCCCCCTGTTATCATACAGGCTGTTCCGGCTACCGATTACACCAAGGGTGGTTCTTCGATGAAAATACCAGAATCCTCGGAAAACCTCTTGAACAACTATGGAGATCAACACATTTATCATACAGTAGCCCAAAATGAGACCATATCTGATATTGCGCTTAAGTATGGAGCTTCTATTAACACTATCAAAATTTTGAATGAGATGAGTGAAGGTGAGGTGTTGATTCCTTTTCAGAAAATTAAAGTTAGGTAATCTTTATTTTCGTTCCATTAAAAAAAGCGGGCTTGTCCCGCTTTTTTTATGCCATTAAGTGAAGGATACCGCTATTCTGATAATGGTATTCCCTTAGATTATGCTCTGGTATGCAGATGTATTCCTATCTTAGCGCATCGTAATATATACCATGTACTTAGCATTAGGTATACCTAAGTAGGGAGAATATTGCAGTACATTAAATCAACCACGCTATGTTTTTATTGATTGTTTTCTTTTGTTTATCTATAGTCTTTTCATTTCTATGCTCTATATGGGAAGCTGTTTTACTGAGTATTACTCCCTCACATGCGGAAGTTTTGCTCTCACAGAATCACCCAGTAGGCCCTAAGTTAAAAGAGTTTAAGGATGAGATAGATAGACCACTGTCAGCTATACTGACGCTGAATACTTTGGCGCATACTGTAGGTGCTATAGGTGTTGGTGCTCAAGCAGGTAAACTATTTGGAACAGGTGAAATAAGCATTGGAGGCTATCCATTACCTATTAGTGGTGAAGTACTAATCGCTGGATTTATGACAATAGCGATTTTATTTTTATCAGAAATCTTCCCAAAAACGATCGGAGCAAATAACTGGAAGGCGTTAACTCCATTCACAGTGAGATCATTGACTTTTATTTCCTTTATTCTAGCGCCATTTGTCTGGATAAGTCAGATAATCACTAAGATACTAAAGAAAGATAAGTCTAAAAGTGTTTTGAGTAGAACTGATTTTGCGGCGATGACTCAAATCGGGGTAAAGCAAGGCGTTATAAAGACTAGTGAATCTAAGATTATCAATAACCTACTGAAGTTTGATTCTATTCAAACGACGAGTATTACTACTCCACGAACAGTAATGTTGGCAGCTGATAGCCAAATGACACTGCAAGCTTTTTATGACAAGCATCCTACTATACGCTTTTCTAGAATTCCATTATATGAAGGAGAGCTGGACAAAGTAACTGGTTACTGCCTTAAGGATGAGCTACTTGACAATATCTTAAAAGGGAACGGCGACAAAGCACTCAAGACTATCATGAGAGACATTATCGTAGTTAAAGAAGAACAACCCGTCCCTGCTCTATTCAATCAACTCAATGAAACGCGGGAGCACATCGCCTTAGTGGTAGATCAATATGGCGGTGTAGAAGGAGTTGTTACTATGGAGGATGTGATTGAGACTTTACTTGGCTTAGAAATCCTCGATGAATTGGATAACAGCGAAGACATGCAGAAGCTCGCGCGTAAAAAATGGGAAGAAAGAGCCAAGTCATTAGGATTGATCGTTGACTAAAATAACGACTCCTAAATAAGTGTGCTTGAAACACACTTATACATTCTCCTTACTTAATATATAAAAAATACCATTTTGACGGTATGGCTACAAGCCATAAGTATGCCTATATTGTAGATATACTTCTTCCTCCTTTGAAACTACACCAAAGAATAACTACAAGCAACACTACATTACTAGAGCAAGAAGCTCGTCCATAATATATATTCGCTTAATCGATACTTAAATACGTTGCTATGATTACATTTTTAATAGGAGGACTACTGATACTTTGGATCCTTAAAATGGTCTTGATTAACCTTACAAGCAAAGGTATGGAAGAAGAAATCCATACCGATCCAGAAGCACAGCTTTAATCTATTACCCGCCAGTTTCTTGGCGTAATTTCTTTATTTGACTTGCCCACAACAGTTTCTGTTCTTCAACTTCGTGAGGCTCTACAATATCCGTTATTTCTAGGATCGTTTCTGATGTAACTGGAGACTTACTCATTCGAATTTCAAAGTAAGTATCATCTTCGGAGTCATCCCATCTAAATCTTAGCTTTTCATTTTCAACACTTTCCAGCAATTCCGCGTCTTCGGGATAACCATCCCAGCTAAAAGTATATTTTTCTCCATTGATATCCACTTCATCACAGTACCATCTGATCAAACAAGACGGAGTCGTAAAGAACTGGTAAAGTATAGTAGGAGATGCTCGGAATATATATTCAAGATCTATTTGCTCTAATTTTGACTTCTTTTTTGCCATTATAGGTATTTCAGTTTTCAACTTTATGAGGACAGATTATTCAACTTCTTGTTATAGCCTCTTTCTAACGAGAGCGGAACTTACGTATTTAAACCGAATAATACAAAATAATATCCTCTTAGATCGTTACATATAGATAATAACTATTTATAAATCATAGTTTTATATAGGAATAAGTGCTGATAATGTTGACGACAATTTTGGATTATCTTAAAAAAAAGTCGAGAATATCGTACTTATTAATTGATTCTAATGTTAAATCAATGTAGATTTGTATTATCTACTGAGAGAATGATAAAAAGCAAACCCTTAAACAATGAATAAACCACATCCTAAGGCGATTACCTTTGTCTTGATAGATAATTATAATTCCCGTTATTAAAAGATATATTTCTAACAACAGCACCGTATTGCTTTACTGTTGGCTGTCTGAAAAATATTACGGTCATTTTGCCCTGTAATATTGAGCTGCTACAAATGTGTTAGCAGAAAGATATCTAATGTCTATTTGAGGGAAATGAAGTAAATAATATTTTGAATCTTATAACACTATAATAAAACTCAGCGCTGCCGTTGATCGGCTAGGTGCTGAAGATTTTTAACATTTAAAAACTTTTTAATGAGACAATTAAAGATCACTAAATCCATAACTAATCGTGAGAGTCAGTCGCTGGAAAAGTATCTACAGGAAATTGGTAAGGTAGACTTACTTACTCCTGAAGAAGAAGTAGACTTGGCGAAAAGGATTAAGGAAGGTGATCAAGAAGCGCTCGAGAAGTTGACTAAAGCCAATTTGAGATTTGTTGTGTCAGTAGCAAAACAGTACCAAAATCAAGGTCTATCACTAAGTGATTTGATCAATGAAGGTAATCTAGGATTAATTAAAGCTGCACAACGATTTGATGAAACAAGGGGTTTTAAGTTTATTTCTTACGCAGTATGGTGGATCAGACAGTCTATCCTGCAGGCATTAGCTGAGCAGTCACGGATCGTCCGTTTACCATTAAACAAGGTGGGATCTTTGAATAAGATCAACAAGGCATTTTCGGAACTTGAACAAGAATTCGAAAGAGAGCCGTCTCCAGAAGAATTAGCGGAGATGCTCGAAATTACTACCGAAGAGGTAGAAACAACTTTAGGCGTTGCTGCCAGACACGTATCTATGGATGCACCATTTGTCGATGGAGAAGACAATTCTCTTTTGGACGTATTAGAAAATGGAGGTACACCAAATACGGATAATCAGCTAGCTTATGGTGAATCGTTGCGCAAAGAGATCGATCGCTCTCTCAGTACACTTACAGATAGACAATGTGATGTCATCAAGTTGTACTTTGGTATTGGCGTCGAGCATCCAATGTCTCTAGAAGATATAGGGGAACGATTTGGTCTTACTCGTGAAAGAGTTAGACAGATTAAAGATAAAGCGATAAACAAGCTAAGAACAAAATCGAGAAGTAAACTACTAAAGCACTATCTAGGCGCTTAGTAATTTTAAAGAAGTAAATTTAAGCAATGCAGCATCTGATAGCCAGGTGCTGCATTTTTTTTGGACAAGGGATCGTAGGCATGCGACGAAAGGCTATTCGCCCCGAAGGAGCAGTCCGTGCCTAGCCGGGAGCGAAAGCATAGGACCTGGTGCCGCAGAGCGCGGTCCTGACGTCTTATCGAGATCTGAGGGTGAGGGCAGCGTGTCAGCAAAAAATATCGAGATGCCGTCAGGATGGCCCCAAAAAGTCATACTCAAAGTAAAGTAGTTTAAGGCTTTTGACGTATTCCTTTGAATGCATGCTTCGATAAGAATAATTCCCGCCAAGTTTCTCCAAACCAATTTACTATTAGTATATAAACATGATTAGCTATTCCTCTTCTTCCGTCATCCCGATCAAGCCTAGAGGTAACTCCATATAAATCTGTTTCTTCTTTTTATCGATATCAACGATGAGATCTTCATGCAATGGTACCAGATGCTCTTCATCGCCCTGCTGTACAAAAGCCATTTCTTGCTGAGGATAATCTTCAATCCTTTCTACAATCCCGATTTCTCCAAGCTCCTTATCGAGCATTTTAAACCCCCGAAGAAAATCAAATTCAAGATCCGACTCCTCTACTATAAGCCGACTCAGTATCTTGGTTGGAACGGTAAGATTTTGATGGGCGACCATCACCGCATCTTCCTTATTATCAATGGTTTCTAGTTTTACCAAAAATGGATTTTGGCTCCTTATTGACTCTATAAAGTAGGGAATCGCAGATTGCCCTTGAGCCACGTACACTATCCCACTCTTCAACACATCCTCGAGGTATTCCTCCTCGATAAAACACTTCAACTCACCCTTGACCCCATGAGGCTTGAGTAATTTTCCAATTTCCGTATGATCTGACATGATGCAAAATTACTATATTGTAGCGGACTAATTTTGATTACATTGCAAAAAAAAGCGCCCGTTATGCGATATCTTTTATTTAACATTATTTTAATATGCTCTTTCTTTACTCAACCTATCTATGCACAGACAGATAAAGACGTGGCAAAAGTGCAGCAAATACTGCAAAGACAGGCTTCGGACTGGAACAAAGGTGACTTAGAAGGCTTTATGAACGGGTATTGGGAATCTCCAGAATTGACATTTATTGGCTCTCGTGGTGTGACAAAAGGCCATAAAAACACGTTAGATAACTATAAGAAAGGGTACCCTGACCTAAAAACCATGGGTAAGCTTCACTTTGATATTATCAAAGCTGAAAAACTGAGCAAAAAATCCATCATGGTGGTCGGCAAGTATACCTTGAGCAGAGAGGAGTTGGATGACGCTAGCGGCTATTTTCTACTGGTTTGGAAGAAAATAAAAAAAGAGTGGGTCATCATCGCAGATCATAGTAATTAATTACCCTCGAATAAATTGTCCTTTATAATTTATGACATACATCAACCGAAAATTACACGTTTTAATCCCATTCCTTTTCTTCAGCTTGACGCTGGGAATAGAAAATTCTTTTGCTCAAAACCTAGTACCTAATTTTTCTTTTGAGGAATCCAAAGAGAAACCAACATCCATGCTAGACAATGGGCACGAATATTCTGATGTAAGCAAATATTGGAAGACGCCAAATCTAGCTTCTACAGATTTGATCACTCCTAGATTTAAGACCGCCAAATTTGAACCCATAGAAGCTTTTTCTGGATACAATATGTCGGGTATTGTGATTCACGGAGACTTTTGGTCAGAGTATCTAAAAGTCAAACTTAATGAACCGCTAAAACCTGGTGTTGAGTATTATACAGAATTTTGGATGGCCTACTGCGGAGACTACAACAAAGATTATGCTTCACGAATGACGAACCCATTCTTGGGCGCTTTCTTTGGAGATAGTTTCTTTGAAAAAAACAACGAACAGATTACCAGACAACCTCAAGTTTTTCTAAAAACTCAGGTTCAACTTAAAGATAAAGTATGGGTGAAATTTAGCGGCAGTTTTATCGCGGATGAAGAAAGTGAGTATCTCTATATTGGTCAGTTTGCAAACACCAATGACCCAGCCAATATGTTGCTAGGCTACTACTATATCGATGATGTCAAGGTGATCAAATTCTCTGACCACTCTACTGTATTTACACCTGCAGAATACGCTCCAGATGGGCTCAATAATATTTACTTTGAAACCGACAAATACGATCTCCTTCCGAGTAGTTTTAAAACGCTTGATGAAGTGCACGGTTTCTTGACCAAGAATCTATCTCTTGAGATCAGCATCGTGGGTCACACAGATAATCGAGGTGAACTTCACCACAATCAGGCACTCAGTATGAATAGAGCGCAATCCGTATTCAACTATCTCGTCAACAAAGGCATAGCGGCAGAACGACTCAAATTTAGCGGTAAAGGCGCTAGTAAACCTGTATCGTCTAATCTCACAGAAGATGGTCGTCAAGAGAATAGAAGAGTAGAATTTGTAGCTAGTGGTGAATTGATCAAAAACACTGATCTCGCTCAAGTAAATGTGACAGAGGCAGATCTTTCTTATCGTTTTTCTAACGAACTCAATGTCAATGCGAAACCTTATCAATACAATTTCATAGGCAAATATAAAGATATATTTAAGTGCCAGCTTAGAGACAAAACCAACAAACCGAGCAGCATACTCAAAGAGCACAAATCTATATCTGCTATTCAGCATATTGATGAAGTGATCAAGGACCAGCGGCTTGTCTTCATCAATGATTCTCCCCTGCATCCTCAGACCCGCATTTTGACCAAGGAATTACTGCAGGTCTTCAGTGATAAAGGATTTACCCATTTGGCAATTGAAGCATTTACTAATGGAAATGAACGAATTGATCGTATCGGACACCCCACAATCAACATGGGTATCTATACGGATGAGCCCCTTTTTGGAGACCTAATACGCGAAGCGATACGCCTAGACTTTACCATCGTTTCATTCAATCCTAGTTCTGCAGAATTAGATAGAGCTAAAAAGATTGTGCAAAAAAATATGAGTCTCTCGCCCAAAGATCCTAAGCTCACAATCAATTCTGCCAATTGGTCCAAAGCCATGAATCTAAATCGCCAATACAGCAAAAACAGATCTGCTAAATACTTAGTTCTTACCCACAAAAATCAAACGCAGAAAAAAGAAATGAATGGCGTGCGCAGTATGGCATACTGGTTCCAGCAGATTACGCAAAACGCTCCATACACAATAGATCAAGTCACCATGAATGAACAGTGCCCAGCTACAGAGCATCCTGTGTACAAATTTGCGAATGTCAACTACCCCGCCGTTTTGAAACAGTACACAAAGATATATAATGCACCGATCAATGAGGTTGAAGCGCTTTCCGATTTGCAAATTTTCCATCCTCGTTCACAGTTTGTAAATAATCGACCAACCTGGCTCAAACAAGGAGACCAAAAGGTATCCTACCAGATCAATGCCGACCAGTACAATATGACCTACCCCCTACTTGTTATCGCTTACTCACCGGACGAGGATATCGAGATTGCAGTCCCACTAGATGTCATCGAGATTAAAAACAATCGAGATGCGATGCCGCTCTTCTTACCCCCGGGCAAAACCACTTTAGTCCTCAAGGATAAGAAAACGAGAAAGAAATTGGATATAGAAGTACAATGATTTG
Source organism: Saprospiraceae bacterium (assembly GCA_023299965.1). Lineage (GTDB taxonomy): Bacteria > Bacteroidota > Bacteroidia > Chitinophagales > Saprospiraceae > JALZVN01. Next base: position 8,358 of record JALZVN010000352.1, read on the forward strand.
GGGCCTACGCAGCCATCATATAAAAAGCGAAAAGCTTTTATATGATGGTTGCGTCGCTACGTTCCAGAGCTCGGCATTCGCCTCGGTGCTATGCACTTCAGCAACCGAGAAAAACGGCAGCTTCACTCTTGCACATCGCTAGTCCGTAAGAAAACATGCTAATACCATTTGATATCTATACTGACGTATATTTTTGATACCAATCATCAATCTCTTAAGCTCAATAGTCTTTTTTGAATTCTACTCTTAGACTCTTCGCTCACACCACACACTGTCGCTATCTTTTGCCAATTTGATATCGCAGCTTGGACTTGATCAATAATTAGTTCCGCTTTTTTAATACTGAATTCGTTTGCAAGTTCAAGAAGTTGCACTCTGCCTGGAGTAGCTCTTTCTCCAGCAACTCTTGTTATATGTTCATCAATCGATCCAGATGAATACATCAAATCATAGGCTGGAGAAAATTGCCATTCGCCTTTTTTAACAAACCAAATAATCCATGAAAAGGATCTGGATCAGCAGCTTGAATTCTGTTGTCAAATTTCAATCTAAAAGGGGAAAGATTTAAACCAAACTCAAGAAAGGATTCATCATATTTAAAGTAGATTATTTGTTGGTCAATTTTTAATTGACCAACAAATATCTCATCTTTATTAAATCTAATAAAGACGTTTAGTTTCTGGACACCAATAGCAGCTGTTATATCTAGGCTCTTCTTCATTACTTTATCTTAAACAACTTCTTTATTCTATCATCAATCTTAGGCAACAAAAGCTTTTCAAAATCGTCCAAACGACCTAAGACCTCTGCCACTTTTAGTAGTGACTCAAAAGAGATCTTACCAAAGCGCTCGAAGCGTTTGATACTACCATATGACACGCCTGATCTTTCAGCTAACGCTTGCTGAGTCCAGCCTAGTTCTTTTCGTAATGCTGCGACGTTTTGAGCGGTGGAATGAAGGATATCAGATGGTATTTTGTTTACACTATACTTACCCATAATAGATAATATTTTATCTATGTCTATCTCATTTATTGTACACCATACTATTTTTCTCGAGTATCATATAAGGTCCTATCCTCTAACAAAAACTCTAGTATTGGACGACACTTGTCCTTGCAAGCTGGATAATAGGCGAGATGTTCTTTGGTCTTTTGTTTGTTTGGCTTACCCCACCAAAATTCAGTCAAGGCAATTGGTTTTAGATTATGTTTGATGGCAAATTGGATTAGCTTAGGAGCAGCACATTCACCTGCTGCGGAAGGAGGCAAGCTATTGGTCGCATTTTTAAAAATGTCGATGAGGTCCATCTCTATATTGGAGAGATTCACAAATTGGTAATTTTCAAAAAGTTGTTGCTGCAATTTGATAGACTTTAAGCGTCTTTTTTCACGCAGTGATCTGATAAGCTCAACGTCCGTAGTTTTCTTGATTTCGTTTCCAATTTCTGTCAACTCTGTCATTCCAGAATTAATGAA
>JALZVN010000353.1 GCA_023299965.1 Saprospiraceae bacterium
GACCGTAGCGCAGCGAAGTGACGCACAGCCCGGTCCCGATTTTTCATCGGGATGGCCCCAAATAAAAATAATAAAAAAATTAAATCAATCCTTCCCGAATCAGGTCGTGCAAATGAATAATCCCAACGTACGTTCCCTGGTCGAGCACCATAAGTTGAGTGATGCTACTCGAGCGCATCATTTGTAAAGCGTTCACTGCCAGCGCCCCAGCCTCTATATGTTTTGGATTGGGAGTCATAATGTCCTTGGCGATACTAGTGTTAATGTCCTTGCCCTTTTCGAGCATACGACGAAGGTCGCCATCTGTGATAATGCCACTCATGCTTTGGTCCTCGCGCAAAACAGCTGTAACACCTAGCCGCTTAGAAGTCATCTCTACTATAGTATCCTTGAGGCTAGTGTTTTCGAGTACTTGCGGTTTCTCGTTGTTGGGGTATAGATCACTGACACGGAGATAGAGCGATTTGCCTAGCGCACCTCCGGGGTGAAACTGAGCAAAGTCCTCTGTAGTAAAACCGCGTAGGGAAAGCAATGAAGTCGCGAGTGCATCACCCATAGCCATCTGTGCAACCGCACTTGCTGTCGGAGCCAGATTGTTAGGGTCCGCCTCCTTTGCTACAGGAATGTAAATACTATAGTCTGCACGTTTTGCGAGATAAGATTCTTTGTTGGAGGAGAAGGACAAAATAGTATTTCCTAAATTTTTAATCAGAGGAACTAAAACCTTTATTTCTGGGGATTCACCACTTTTAGAAATGCAAAGTACGATGTCATTGGTTTGAATCATACCAATATCTCCATGGATAGCATCTGCTGCATGCATAAAGATGGAAGGCGTACCTGTAGAGTTAAATGTGGCGACTATCTTTTGTGCGACAATGGCTGATTTGCCGATGCCGGTGACCACCAATCTACCATTTTCTTGGTATATATGCTGGACACAATCGACAAATGTATCATCAATTGCATTTGATAAATTTTGCAAAGTTTCCGCTTCGATTTTTATCGTTTTAATTGCGGTTGTGGTAATAAGATGCTTATCTTTATTTTCGTTACTCATTGTGCTTAATGATGAGGCAAATTTTCAACATTACAAAATTTACTAACATTTATTTTTTTGTTGAACAATTACAAGGATACTTTAGATTATTACTTTATATTAGTATCGAAATAGCGATTGACCTATTAGTAACTGAAGATTATAACATAACAGTTTTTGATAATGGTAATTAGATCAAATAGTAGGATCGTTGTTTGAATCCACATCGAAAAAAGGTAAAACCAATAAATTACCAACTCACTTTTATTATTTAATAAAGTATTAGAAAAAGAACGTATTAACGATGTTTGAGACAAAGGAGCGCGTAGACGAGGCCCTGAAAACCCACTTCGGGTTTGAAAACTTTAAAGGAAATCAAAAAGAAATTATAGAGAGTGTTTTAGCCGGTAAAGACACTTTTGTTATCATGCCTACCGGAGGTGGAAAGTCACTTTGCTATCAGCTACCAGCTCTGATGATGGAGGGGACCGCACTGGTTATATCTCCTCTTATCGCCTTGATGAAAAATCAGGTGGATTCTATCAGAGGATATTCTCAAAGTGATGATGTTGCTTCATTTTTAAATTCTTCACTGAATAAATCTCAGATGAAGAAAGTGAAGGAGGATATTGTAGAAGGCAAGACTAAATTGCTTTTTATAGCTCCGGAGACTTTGACCAAAGAAGAAAATATTGAATTCTTTAAAAATGTAAATATTTCTTTTGTAGCTGTTGATGAAGCGCACTGTATCTCAGAGTGGGGGCATGATTTCAGACCCGAATATAGAAGGATAAGAATAATGCTCGATGAGATTAATAAAGAGATCCCTCTTATTGCTTTGACGGCAACGGCAACGCCTAAGGTGCGGACGGATATCGTCAAGAATCTCAATATGAGAACGCCTAATTCTTTCGTGTCTTCATTTAATAGAGACAACCTGTTTTATGAGGTGCGTCCAAAATTGAAGAAGGAAGAAACGTTCAAGCAGATAGTGCAGATAATCAAAGGCATTGAAGGTAACTCTGGGATCATATATGTGCAAAGTAGAAAGTCCACAGAGATCATTGCCGAAGTACTTACCGTAAATGGTATACGTGCTGCTGCTTATCATGCTGGACTAGATGCAAAGACGCGTACTAAAGCACAAGATGATTTCTTGATGGAACAGGTAGACGTAATTGTAGCTACGATCGCCTTTGGTATGGGGATTGACAAGCCAGATGTACGTTTTGTGATTCACTATGATATACCAAAGAGTATAGAAAACTATTATCAAGAAACTGGGCGTGCGGGTAGAGATGGACTAGATGGTAGATGTATCGCTTTTTATTCTTATAAAGATTTATTGAGACTCGAAAAGTTTCTTAGAGACAAACCTGTTTCTGAGAGAGAGATGGGTGCTCAGCTATTACAGGAGATTATGGCTTTCTCGGAGAGCTCTTCTTGTCGTAGAAAGTTTTTGCTACACTACTTTGGGGAAGAGTACGATTCAGACGATTGTCATGACATGTGTGATAA
>JALZVN010000354.1 GCA_023299965.1 Saprospiraceae bacterium
GAGTGGTTTAGCAAACGAAGCAGCAGCTATCTTTTCTATTGATGGATATGATGGGGAGTGGTTTTCTGATTTTGACACTTTTGAAGACTTAGCAATAGATCGAGAAGAAACGATAACAACTACTGGAGGGGTTAGTGAAATACTATTATCTCTAGGATTTAATATTGAGGATAAACTGTATTTAGGGGGTTCTCTAAGTGCGCCTCTTGTTCGATTTGAAGAAACTAGAGAATATACAGAATCAGATCAGAGCGGTGATGTTGTTCCTTTTTTTAGAAACTTGCTTTATGAGCAGACACTGTCGACCACTGGTATAGGAATTGGATTTAAAGCGGGTGCTATCTACAGAATTACGAATCAGTTGCGTGTAGGAGCTTCGGTACACTCTCCAACGAGATATAGCCTTTCGGATGATTTTTCTTCCTCTCTGAATTATTTTTTCATTGATGAAACAGACCCCGCTTTTCCACTATTGGACGGCTCTGCAGAGTCGCCGCCCGGCTCATTTGATTATGTATTGAGAACGCCTTGGAGATATAGTGGCGGACTTTCTTTAGTACTGCGCAAATTTGGGTTTATAAGTTTGGATGTAGAGGTTTTAAATTATGCTTCTTCTACTTTTGATTTTACTGTTGATGGGTCAAATTCTATTAACGAAATTGCTCAAGACAATGAAAATAGTGCTATCCAAAATGATTTTCAAAATGCTGTTAATGTGAAACTGGGTGTTGAGTATTTGATCAATAATTTTAGGCTAAGAGCTGGATATGGAAGTTATGGAAACCCATTTGAATCTGATGATCCTGGCAGAAGAGTGCTAAGCTTTGGTGCTGGATTTAGAGGTGAAAAAGTATATCTTGATGTAGCATATAGTAACAATCAATTAGATGAAGGATATGAACCTTATTCTGTTTCAAATGGCTTTAACCAATCGGTAGTAAGTGATATTGGAGCAAATAATTTTCTTTTGACATTTGGGTATAGATTTTGATGTACATAGTCTTTAGAAAGTGTTTTTTTTTAAAGTGCATTATAAATGACGGTAAATCAGGCATTTATTGGTTTTTTTCTCTTTTTAATCCCCTTTGTTGCCTTCGCGCAAAAAGAGGGTTCTGGGTCCGCTGATTCATTTTATGCAGTAGATGAAAGAAAAATAGTAGAGACAAAGTGGAGGTATACCTATGCGATGCATCTAGAGTCTAATACAGTCATCCATCAAGCAGATGAAGATTATGACTTTTTCCTTTACTTTAAATATGACTATACTTATCAGCAATTTCTAAACGGTGAATTTGATAAAGGAATTTGGAGTATCAATGGCGATGAACTATTTTATCAATTTAAACACATCAATAAATTTGTCATCAACGACATCGATAAAGAAAAGTTGATTCTTGAGTTTTCTCAACCCAATAGCAAAGGAACCTATCAATACCATTTTATTTCTGTAACGTCAAAAGACGCTCCTTTCATTAAACCTGCCAATGAGTTGCCAGATATTAATGTCGAAGCGGCTGATCCTAAGGAGAATAAGAAAAGATGGTGGGCTACGAAAAGAAAAAGTAGAAAAAGGAAGGTACAAGAGGTAGCTGACACCTATATCAATATTGAACTCATCGGAGGAGGATATTACGGGGGCATTGATCCAGTGATTAGAGACTACATTCATATTAAAAGTGATGGTCGATTGATCAAGGAACATAAAAGTATGACCAACGGTCTTTCCGTTATCAAGAAAAATATATCTCGAGATGAATTAGAAGATTTTGCGGAGTATGTAATCAAGCAAAAATTCTTTGAATTTGAAAGAATATATGATTGTGATACCTCAGTTTGTCAAAAGAGAAAAGCGGATGCTCCTACACCGATTCCGCTTCGATTGGCTATTGCCTACGGAAACAGAAAGAAGGTGATTACCATTGCTATCTGGGGGGAAGACAATAGGAGACTACAATATGTCGATTATCCACCAGCTCTTGATAATATTATAGATGCGATTCAGCGTATGGCGCATCGATTGGATGACAGCTATGACGCTAGAGATAAAAAGTAGTATTCTTCATATTACTTTTATTGAAAGACAAATTAGTCTTACCTTTAGGCTCACTTATACCATTTAATATTTGCGTTAATCAATATATTAATAGGTATCAATTTATAGCATTGAGCCAACGAAATAAGCTTAAAAAATTCGCAGACATATTACGTTTTTCCAACGTATATGAAAATTTCAACCCACTTTCTCCTTTGTTGCAAAATGGAGATGTTATCGATATCGATATGAAAGGGAAGTGGAATGCTGAACATTTTAAAAAAGATGCAAAGATCTGCTTGGAGCTAGCCTGTGGTAGAGGAGAATACTCCGTTGCCCTAGCAGAACGCTATCCTAAAACACATTTTATTGGATTAGATATCAAAGGAGCACGTATCTGGCAAGGAGCTAAGAAGGCTATCGAGTCTAAGTTTGATAATGTGGCTTTTGTTAGAGCTAGGATAGAAAACATCCCTTCTTTTTTCGCAAAAAATGAAGTTTCAGAAATGTGGATCACTTTCCCTGATCCATTCTTGAGAGACAGTAAAGAAAATAGAAGATTGACGTCTCATAATTTTCTAGATCGCTACCTTCCATTTCTTAGACCAGACAACGTTCTGCACTTAAAAACAGATTCTCCAGAACTGTATGAATTTACTTTAGAGTCTTTAGGCGCTTTTGAAAAGGCGACTATCATAAAGCATTTTGATGATATTTACAGTTTGCCAGAATTACCTCATCCAGATTTAGAGTTTAAGACCTATTACGAGAAAATGCATCTCGCGAACTCGAAAACGATTAAGTATGTCCAATTTCACTTGGATGTGGATTGATTAGATAGTCATTTAGTTTACATTGTCAAATATATAAATAGTATGGATGCAAAAGCGCTCTATGAATTAAGCAAAGCCTACTTAGCTGGTAATCATTCTAGTGATGATGAAATACAGATGAATGACTTATTGAAAGTACTTCGATTTCATGAGTGGAAGTACGCTGTACAGAATAATCCGATTATCAGTGATAAAGAATACGACACGCTTTACAAAATGCTGGAAACTCTAGAAGAGAAGCATCCAAATAAAATCCAAACAGATTCACCTACACAAAGAGTGAGTTCTGATCTCAGTAATAAATTCCCGACCGTACCGCATCTAGTTCCAATGTTATCTCTAGACAATTCGTATAATCTGGAAGATCTAGAAGACTTTGATAAGAGAATAAAGAAGCTAACAGATATAGAAATTGAGAAAGATATCGAATATGTTGTAGAACCTAAATTTGATGGAGGAAGTATCGCCTTGATTTATGACCAAAATCAATTAGATAGAGGAGCGACTCGAGGAAATGGCGCAAAAGGGGATGAAATCACCTTGAATGTCAGGACAATGAAAAGTATTCCATTGTCGGCGGATTTCAAGGCGCACGGCATCACTAAAGTAGAATTAAGAGGGGAGGCGTTGATTCGTAAAGACATCTTTGACCAGGTCAATGAAATACGCCATGCAGAAGGACAAGAAGTTTTTGCCAACCCTAGAAATGCAGCTACGGGAGGTCTGAGAATGAAGGACCCAAAACAGACTGCACAAAGAGGCATTGAGGCGTTTATCTATCAGCTTGGATACGCGATCAATGAACAAGGCGAAAATGTGATGAGAAAATTCACTACCCATTATGAAACGATATCCTTATTAGGAGATCTAGGATTCAAGATTCCGAAAGAGGAAACCAAAGTCTGCAAAAATATCAAAGAGGTTTTTGACTTTGTAAAGCATTGGGAAGAAAAGAGAGAAAGTTACCCCTACGAAATAGATGGTATGGTTGTCAAGGCAAATAGTCTAGACATTCAGGATCAATGTGGATTTACCAGTCATCATCCACGGTGGGCTATTGCGTTCAAGTTTAAGGCAAAGCAAGCCACTTCTAAATTACTGAACGTGGAGTATCAGATTGGGAAAATCGGATCCTTAACGCCGGTCGCTAAAATAGAACCTGTAGCGCTCGCAGGAGTAACCGTATCCTCGATCTCTTTACATAATGAAGACTTCATTGTGAGCAAAGATCTACGTTTAGGAGATACGGTATTGGTAGAAAGGGCGGGAGATGTAATCCCCTATATCGTAAAATCGCTTGAAGAGCTTCGAGATGGTTCAGAACAGATAATTAATTTTCCTAAAGAATGCCCTTCTTGCGGGACTACATTGGAGCGCGCAGAAAGCGAAGCTGCATGGAGATGCTCTAATGTACTCTGCGAAGCGCAAGTACTTCAGAAGATGATATTCCACGTATCTAAAAG
>JALZVN010000355.1 GCA_023299965.1 Saprospiraceae bacterium
GCTTTCTCATTATCATAAAAACTGGCAATCCACCAATCATCACTATAGACGATCCAATTACTCTTGGGCGCAATTGCTTCGAATACTGAAAAATTATGTAGAAAAAGGAGAAATTGTTCCTTTTGCGCATAGAGATTGATTATTCCTATCAAAATATATGCGTCGCATTAAACTTCAAATGGTATGAGTAGTCTATTGTCTGTCAAGGCGTGCCGAAAGGCTAAGCCCGTCAAGAACAAGGGGTAGTAGTGGTATCCTAGTATCGATGGGAATCGATACTAGGGTAGGAACGGATGACCCGGTCCCGCTCAAACGTAGGCTTCGCCGGAGATTGAGTCGGGATGGTCCCAAATTCTAAAAAAAGAGAATTGAATACCTCGACTGTCCAATAAATCTAATTATGTTTGCAAAACATGTCCACCTATAAATAAAGATAGTATGGAAATCAAAATTCACAAAGAAGAAAAAAATTATCATTTTACAGCGACTAATGGTCAAGTGACAGTTCCGGTCTGCGGTTCAGAAAAATTGGTGGAGAATCCTGTTGGATTTAGACCAACGGAAATGGTGTTGGTAGGATTAGGTGGCTGTATGTCGATTGATGTCTTGAGCATACTTGAAAAGTCGAAGCAGCCGGTTGAAGAATTTGATGTGAAAGTGTCAGGAAATAGGAGAGAGGAAGTGCCAGGGCTCTTTGAAAACATCTTGATCACTATCACGGTGACTGGTGATGTCAAAGAAAGTAAACTGCAACAGGCGATTCGCTTGTCCGAAGAGACCTACTGCACGGTTTTTAAAATAGTGGAAAAGACGGCTAATATCAAGACGATTTATATCCTAAATGGAATAGAGACCACGCTTTAGTGTGGTAAAAAGTAAACTCATTACAATATCCTAATAAGACATTTGAAATATGAAAAAGAGAAGTAGTTTTTTGATTTGCCTAATGGTGTTCATGTGCATCTTTGCCAGTCCAGAAAATAGCTTTGCGCAGCTGAGCAGCAACCCACGCGCAAGAATCAATAATCCACTTGGCTTTTCACCACTTGTATTGCACTTCGGAAGAGGAGCAGGATATTTGGCGATACTGACTGGAGCGGCATATTTTATCAATAAAAAAAACAAGGAAATCGAAGACAAGCGATTGTCTCTTTATCTAGAAAGTGGGACGATGTGGTCTTACGAATATCCTAATACCTTGATTCCAGAGACGAACTTGGGCGTCAACTATAAAGTGCTGAAGTGGTTGAGCTATGGTGCAGATATGGGCATCTATCATCCTCGTGATGAATTTAACCAATCTACAGGATTGAGTATGTTGCGTATCTTCCAACGATTTTATTTTAGAGATACCGATAAGTTTAGATTATGGTTTGAGTCTGGAGTAGGTGTGGTTTATTTCACAAAAATATTTCCTGTAGCAACAGATAGAACTGACAAATTCGGAACGAACTGGAATGGTGTAGTGAAGTATGGTGCCGCGGCAGAGTACAATATCAATCCAAGTTTATCTGTGTTGTTGGGCGTGCGTCATCTACATTTTTCGAATGCAGATATAAGAGGTCGTTTTCGTAATCCATCTTCAGATAGTCATGGGATATTTTTAGGAGTAAATTACAATCCTCGTAGAAGTTATAAAGCACTTCAAAACGAAGAATGAAATTCAAAGCAAAACTAGAACAATTAGATTCTTCTATCTGGGGACAACATATTATTGTCCCGGATAAGGTCGCTAAAAAGCTGATCGCAGAAACCAAAGATAAACGGGTTATCTGCAAAGTGAATGAAGTCTTTTCGTTCAATGCTGCTTTAATGCCCGCTGGAAATGGTGTGTACTTTGTGAATTTTAGCAAACAGAACTCTAAGAAATTTGGTCTGACAGAAGGCGAAGTTTTAAACATAGAGTTGATCAAGGACGAAAGTAAATATGGTATGCCTATGCCAGAGGAATTTCAGGAATTGCTCTATCAAGATGTAGAAGGCGATGAATTGTTTCACAAGCTTACCGCAGGAAAACAACGTTCACTATTGCACTTGATCGGTACTGTCAAGAGTCAAGACATTCGTATCCGAAAAGGTTTGATTATTTTGAATCACCTAAGATCAAATAATGGGAAATTGGACTTTAAGCAACTCCATCAAGATTTCAAAAGTTATAAAGACCATGATTTTGGGTTTTAAAAGTTAAACTATGATAATAGATTTATTCTTTCAGGGCGGAGTTTTATTCATGAGTATTCTTACTATACTCTTGATTCTTGCAGTAGTAGTAACTTTTGTAAATGGTCGTTCGGTATTTGGTGATGATCAAGAGTCGCTCTCAGATAAGAGAGCAAAACTTAGTTATATCAGAGCGATAGGCACCTTGGCGATTATCGTAGGTGTATTTGGTCAACTCCTCGGATTGATTAGCGCATTTGATACGATTGAGTTGGCAGGTGGTGTATCTACACCAATGTTGATGGGTGGCCTGAAGGTGTCTATGATCAGTACACTTTATGGTTTTTTGATTTTTATTATAGCCAATATTATTTGGCTGGTC
>JALZVN010000356.1 GCA_023299965.1 Saprospiraceae bacterium
TACAACATGCTGGACATTCTGCTTTAACTGTTTGTTCTGTATCCGCTACAATATTGTTTCCAGTAAACTGTATTCCTTCCGCCGCTACAACCTGTCCAAAAGCATCTAATATTTTGAAAGCATGTTCTTCAGCATTAGCACCTTCTTCATAGATATAATCTATGCTGCCTCCGTCTATGATATCGATTGGAAATACCAAACATGCGCCATCTTCAGCAGTTGGTTTAAACTCTTCAAAAGGTCCTTCATTAACCGACACCAAAAAACGGGCACCGTCCCACCCATTGAATCCTGCATCATACAACTGAACGAAATAAGTACAACCTCCACATGCATCATTTGGCGGATCACAATCAAAGACATCTACTTTGACAGGTACTAACTCTGATAAACAGAAATCACAACTTACTTGCGCATAGAATATGGTTTCTCCTATTTCATTATTGTCTACTAAACCTTGTCCAACAGGATCAAAAACATCTCCTTCAAAAACTAGGAACATACCTGCAGGATCAGAAAACCATTTTGTCTCACTCATACCAGCGATGTTGCCACATTCTCCCGAAGCCATTAATCCCTGCCCTTCTATGGGACAAGATCCAGCACAAATACTTAAAGCCATAAAATTGGTCACCTCAATTACAGGGCAACAATTTGGTTCATCAAAATTTATTATTCCTGAACAAATACCCGTAGGATCGACCATTGTAATTGGGCATTCCTCCACATCGAACAAGGTCGCTTGTCCTGCTGTGGTCCCGCCATATGACTCCATATCAACCAGCATACCAGCAGCATCTGTGATGGTGATATCATCTCCTCCATTATTCCAAATTCCAACTCCAGCACAGTTCGCAATTTCAGACAAATCACTATTAAAAATGCTAAGGATCTGCCCTGGCGCTAATATTGTACCTGCGGGTACAATGTGTCTCAATGCTGCTCCATCAGAAACCATGTATCCTGAAATATCTAATGCCATATTACCAGGATTAGCAACCGTGATAAATTCATCACAGAAATTCACTACTCCATCTTCATCGTTATCATTTTGTTGATTAGCCAATACAGAATTAATCTGCAAGCAAGCACTTGGTCCAGTGCCCATAGTCATTCCCATTCCGCATCCTTCTACTGCAAATGTAATGGCTACTCCAACTGTACTGCCATTATAGGTCTCCATGTCGACAAGCGTTCCAGATGCATCTAATAAAATAACATCATCGCCTCCATTATTCCAGATTCCAGAACCTGCACAATTGGCTAACTGATTCATATTACTATTGAATAAGGTAAGTGTCTGACCAGGATTCAAAATGAACCCTGCAGGAAAGATATGTCGAACGGCTATTGCATCTGAAACTGTATATTCAGAAAGATCAATCACCGCCGTCCCTCCATTGGTAAGGGTAATAAATTCATCACAGAAATCAATCAAGCCATCGCCATCATTGTCGGCATTTTGAGCAGGAAGTACAGAACCTATTTCTACACAACCTTCAAGATTGGATGCCCCACCTCCCGTCTGGGAAACACCAGCGGTAATATTACCTCTATCTAAATCTGCTATTTCTACAGCAATTGCCATTTGTTCATCACCAATAAAATTGACGGGATCACAAACAGTCAAGGTTTCTGAACCTGTGGCACCATATGAAAATGGTCCTAAGACCACTCCGTTCACAATCACTTCATACATGTTACTTGGTCCAGGACCGGCAAAGTCAAAAGTGATGTCTAAACAATAATCTAGTCCTCCTGCATTACACGTTGGGACTACCGTGATGTTTTCAAATCCTGCTACTGTAATAGTTATTTGAGTAGCTGCACTTTCACAACCGTTGACTTGTTGCGTAACAAATACGGTTTCTGTGCCAGCTGTTCCCATAGGAGTATATAATGCTCCTATGGAAATCACATTTGTAAGAGCGGCATCACTATAATAGATGAAGCTAGCTGTTGGCTCTCCCGTCGCTTCAACGGGCGAAACTGGCTCATCTATGCAAAATATTAAACTTTGTGCTATTGGAGCTGTAGGATTAGCCAATACTTCAATTGAACTTTGAACAGCTTGACTTTCACATCCATTAACGGTTTGCGTAATAAAAACAAACTCTGTCCCTATTGTACCCATAGGAGTATAAGAAGGTCCTGATTGAATCAAGTTCATTAAAGCAGCATCACTATAATAAGAAAACAAGGCTCCTACTTCACCAGTAGGAACTATATCTAAAATAAGATCTCCATTACAGAATGATGCACTTGTTGCTATAGGAACAGCTGGTACTTCATTGACCGTCACAGATATCATGGTAGCAGGACTTTCACCTGTAGCGTCACATGCAGTAATCCAAATATCATCAGTTGTTCCTGGTACTGTCATTGGATCATAGGAAGCCGAAGTTGGTCCAAAAACAGGCGTAGCTCCAGTTGCTGGATCAGCATCGTAATATTTAAATGTAATATTCCCTCCTGTACTTTCACATTCGATATTAATATTATCTAAAGAGGTCAACTCCGTTCCTGCGTTATTCATTACACATATTTGTACAGATAAAAAAGTACCCGTGATACTAGATTGAGTCACCGTTGCTGATGTGAAATCATCTATTAAAGTGTGTGTCGCATCTCCAAGCCCCAACCAATTACCTATTGTCGTAGAAACACCATCTACAATAAAGTTTACATCTACATAATCAGAGCTTTCCATAGATCCTACCTCAGATATATCTACTGAAAAATTAGAAGTCGAACATGCTCCTATATTAATCATTGATGAAACAAAACAAACTTCCGCATCTGTATCTTGAAAATTTAAAGTCCCCCCAGATGTAATGGCAAAATCAGACGTTGCCGTCAATCCTGAAAGATCACCACCTAAAGTCCATTGTCCATTGGCAGGAGGCACATCAGTATCACAAATTCCGGTAAGACAATCTCCAGCAAGACCTTCTCCATCGGTATCAAAACTCTCTGAATAAATAGTAGTTGTTGTCACACCACCTCCCATATCACCGATTGGAATAACCGTTGTTGAGCCTCCTTCACACACTTCAATATCAACCGCTGTTGGTGGATCCGGCATCAAAGATTCATTTTCAGAATTAGGTAGTGAACCTGTAGCAGCGAAATAGCAAAAAAAGGATAGAATAAGAATCAAGGGTAGTCTATTTGCGTTGTTCATAAGATATGTTTGGTCAACTCGCTATAAAAGATAATTGTCCGTGCGCTTTATCGTACACGATTATACAAAATGGTCTATAGAAAAAATGATGATCAGGAGATTCGAAAGAACAAAAGAACATATATCTAATCCCCTTTGAATCAATCAGTTTGTAGGTCTTACAAAAATAACTTGTTTACAATTAAAACATAGTTAAATCAACTACCCATAAAGCGGTAATTATTATATACTAGAAATATATAATATGTGATAAGTTGAGCCTCCTCCTTTGCCGATAGCGATAGAAATACATCCATTTTTCGCAAAAATGCAGGCAGGCATATTGATCTGAGTCGTTTCGTTAATATTGAAAATCTACTAGTATCCCATTAAAATAAAAAAGAGGCTATCTCCAATGAAGATAGCCTCTCTCAAAAAAGTATTTAGAATATTAATTTAATTGACTATCCGCATATTGTACCTCAATCTAAAATATTAATAAAATCAATCTTAGTGCTGAAAGCACGTCACAACAAAGCAATGGGTGAAACCCATTGTAAATCTGTGCTTTGCGAAAAGTGCTGAAAGTACGCCACAGAATCACCGTGTTGTCATGTGACGTACTTTCAGCACTTCACTCTTTGAAGAAAAGCGCTAACCCTCATCGCCAAGTTTGGCTCAGTTCATTCCTTATTTTGGTCTACTAGACTAAAATTGCTTCGCACCAGTCAATCACCCTATCCTTTGCTGTGCATTCCTTTCAGGAGCATGAAAAACTACGCAAAAACTAAGAATTCATATCCAATTCTGAAAATTTCGACAATTTATTTCTCAAAAAAGAAGTTACCATCAATTACTTGATTCACCGTAAAGCCTTGCTGAATAGTCGACAACTCAGTCCTGTAATTCGTATTCCATGAATTATCCGAAAAGTTCTCCAACTCTATAACTGAAGTTTGTTGATTTGTATCATTTGTAGTAGTCATAGTCGTTCCATCTAGTTCCCAAGTACCGGACCCTAAAAATCCTTCAAAAGGAAATGCTTGCTCAATGGTATATCCTAAAACGTCAGCTTCTAAATCGATAATATAAGACCCCAAAGACACAAAAGTATTGTCTGCATTAAAGGTAATGGTCGTATTGACATCTCTTGCTACGCCTTCAAATACCGACGATACTGGTGGACCATAAGGATTAATTGTTGTAGAACTACCCATGTAATCCAAAGCAACCAATTGCCATTCCCCAATGATTGTATCAGAGCTCATGATGTCATCAGAATCTTCTTCACCGCAAGAAAAAAGAACTGCCAGAAGGGCTAACAATAAAAATGAATTTAAATATTTCATGTAGCTAGTTTTAGGGTACCTCTTAATAAATTAGTGTATCGATATGCTCAACAGCTTTGGAAAAATGCTTTATGTATAGCTCAATGCTATAAGGGGACCTCTAGTATACCATTCAATGTTCAAAATGAAATGCTTCCAAAATTTCTGCAAATTTTATATTATTTCAGAGATATTAAAGAGGTACCCTAAAGATAAAATACAAATATAAGACAAGCTTATCATGGCTATACCAGCAATATCCTATCTTAACTAATAATAATAGCGATTTTGCCAATTATGCGCAAAACACATTTTTGTGGCAGGGATCGATGTGATATCTAGTGCGATCAAAGCACACTGAGGCAAAGAGTGATGACGACTGGGCGGAATTATACTAAATACGACTATGCCAAAGGTGATATAAGCGTGCTAGATACAAACGTATGATCCCGCTTGGTCACCCTAAAAATCAACCCCGAAAAAGTACTAAAAATACTATCTTTACGGCATGGCCATCAAATCATTTTTGCTCAAACCTTTTGCGAAACGAGTCGCTTCTGCAATTCATAGAAATGCACAAAATGCAGTCGCTGATCAAAATTTGATTCTTCAACAAAATATAAAGAAAGCCAAGGATACTCAGTTTGGAAAAGACCATAGTTTAGATAAAATAAAATCGTACGCTGATTTTAAGAAAGCAGTGCCTATCAGGGATTATGAGGGTTTGAAAAACTACTTTGACTTGGTCAAAAATGGAACTGCAAACGTACTCTGGCCAGGTGTGCCAAAGTATCTCGCCAAAACCTCTGGTACAACCTCTGGTGCAAAGTATATCCCACTCACTAAAGACAGTATTCCGAATCATTTTGGAACGGCAAAAAATGCCCTATTCAATTATTATGCGCAAAGCGGCCATGGTGATTGGGTAGATGGAAAATTGATATTTTTGTCTGGGAGCCCTGAACTCAGCAAAACTTCTGGAATCCTAACTGGTCGACTATCGGGTATTGTTAATCATATGGTCCCTACCTGGTTGAGAGGAAATCAGTTGCCAAGCTATGACACTAATTGTATAGAAGATTGGGAAGATAAATTGACGCGGATCGTAGAGGAGACTATCGATCAAGACATGCGATTGATTAGTGGCATTCCTCCATGGGTGCAGATGTATTATGAAAGATTGCTAGAAAAATCTGGTGCTGAAAGCGTGAGTGAGCTGTTTCCCAACTTCAATATGTTTGTCTACGGTGGGGTCAATTTTGAGCCGTATAGAGAAGTACTCGAGCAACTGGTCGGAAAGTCTATTCCAAGTATCGAGACTTACCCTGCATCGGAGGGTTTTATTGCATTTCAAAATGATGTAAATGATCCAAGTTTACTACTGAATACCAAGTCTGGGATATTTTTTGAGTTCGTCCCAGTAGCGGAGTTTGGTCAAAACGGAGCCAGTCGATACTCCCTAGCGGAGGTAGAATTGGGGATAAACTATGTTCTAATTTTGAATACTAATGCTGGATTGTGGGGATACAATATTGGTGATACTGTTCGATTTGTGTCCTTAGCTCCTTATAAATTGGTGGTGACGGGTCGTCTCAAACATTATATTTCCGCGTTTGGTGAACATGTCATAGGAAAAGAAGTAGAGA
>JALZVN010000357.1 GCA_023299965.1 Saprospiraceae bacterium
TCCTTGCTTATGTGTGCAGATAATTGATGTCCAAAAAAATCAAAATCTATCCAAGTATCCGTTGAGCGCCCTTCTTCACAACCAAGTATGTCCACATAAAATGTACGTGTAGAAGGGATATCTTTAATTTTGAAAGCGTAATGAAATGCAGGCATCGTGAATATTTTAGAGATGTTATTATTGCTCTAATCTAAAAAAGAAAAGTGAATAACAAATATACAAGCATTGTAAATAATGTAGAAGTAAGCATCAAGTTGCCTAGTAGCCCAATATACTTGAACCACTTTGATTTTTCTTTTTTACGGACACTTTTCAGCCCATAGATAAAACCCAAAATAGCAAGCACAAAACTGGCGACAATGGGTATGAGTAGAATCACCAATATAGATATTGATCCATTGATATAAACCATCAAAGAGATCATCTGTATCAACAGCAATAGAAAAGCAATTACAAAGTTCCGAAATGATTTCTTTGCGTAGTGATAGGGGTATTCAACAAGATTTGGATCTACTTTTCTTCCTTTATTCATACACTAAAAAATACAAATAATAAATAAGAGCATAGAATTCAGCTAAATGTATTTTGTACTATTCAAAAAAATGCGCTGTGAAAATCGCAACGCAGATTAGGGCACCTTTATTAATCTAATTCATTGGCTAAAATGAAATTCTTCTAGAATTTTTGCAATTTAATTCTAATTCAAATATTTATAGAGGCGCCCATTACTTTTATAATTAGCAAGGAACTTAATCTATTTTTACAAATCTTTTTGTTGCCAATCCATCACTCGTCAAAATCTTCATATTATATATTCCTGATGCGAATTGTCCAATATCAATGTTTTCGTAGTCGCCATGAATCGTTTTCATCAACGCTCCATCACTATTATGTATTGAAACACTTTTAACGCTATGTAAGGACAATTGAGTTCTTAAACTAACTGTATTTCTTACTAGATTAGGTTGAATATAAAAATGTGTTGACAACTCCTTTATCTCATTAGTAGAAACTGAATTTCGATTAAATCTGTATATCGTACCGCTTTCTGGCATTGCATCCAGAATATATTCCTCGTAGAAATAAGAAGACGCATTATTCTCGATGGAGACTAGTGTCGGACTCGCAGGATCTCCATCCAAAACTAAAAATTCATCAAATTGACTTGTATTATTGTCGAATCCTGCTACTATTCCTAAAGTTGGACCACCACCATCAAAAACTCCAAAAAAATCAGTTATCTCACTATCTCCAAAATGTACTTCTATTAGATCTCCATCCTCGTGGAGCCACAGTTGAAAATTGACAAAATCTGAACCTGCTCCATTATATGAAGTTTCATAAAACCCAGCGTTAGACCATTCAATAATACAAATACGACTTCCTTCTTCACCTTCCAACAAGTAGGAAATATTAGACAACGATTCTCCAGAACTAAATCCCAAATCAATTAGGTCAGCAAAGAAGGGGAGGAATGCAGAAAATGGAACATAGTCATATGTTGATTCTGGTTCTGTAAACAAGATGACATCACTCTCGTTTGAATATAAGCGATCAATAACATCATCAAAAAAAGTAAAGTTGAATCCAATAGGTACATTATAATCTGGATCATCCCAAACTTGATTATTGGTAAGGGAGATACTTTTTTCCAGTGGTTTGTAGACATCTTGACCAACACTCAATTCATAGGTCTGAGAATAAAGTAATACGTTTGACGTTAAGAATAAAAATAGAATTAGACTCTTCATTTTGTTTTTTTTAGTTTGTACGAAACTAATTAACTTATACCATACAAAAGAAAATCTCATTTATTTTAACAAAAAATTAAACTTGTTATAGATCACAATATTACACCATTTAAAAATTAAAATGACGCATAGGGTACCTCTATATATTTTGCATTAGGTGCAAGATTATAATCATCAAGACCAAACGAAACTATCTGGTACGAAGCTATAGGAGTCTAGTGGATAACCGAAAGGACAAAAAAATAAAATAAACCAATACAAATATTTTACAAATGAGTCAGGGATCGATAGGGCGGCTAGCCTCGCATGGCTGTAGCGAAGCGGAAGTTATGCGAGGCTGGCCGGTGCGCCGTCTCGACTTTTTCTGTCGAGACAAGGACGGGCACCCCGCAAGAGCCCGCCCTACTACTTGACCTTTTCGGTCAAGTAGTAGGGGACTCCCAAAACATATTAATAAAGCAATTGGAAATGTCACAAAAAAAGGCGCTGCAATAAAAATCGCAGCGCCTATATTTATGTTCATTTAGTATCTATTCTAATTATCTGAGGACAGTAACGTTTCCTCGCTTCTCAAATACATCACCATCAGTACATGTAACTCGCAGATAGTAGCCATAAGCATCTGGAGAAACTAACTCTCCATTAAATCTACCATCCCATACTTCATTAAGATCATTTGATTCAAAAACCTTTTCTCCCCACCTATTATATACTATCCAATATACTTCATCTACAAAAGCATCTCTTGCTCTTACTCGAAGCATATCGTTTTCTCCATCATTGTTAGGAGAGAATGCATTAGGGAAGAATATAAACGGCTCATCACATGCTCTGGTTAAGACAACTACAGTAACTGTACGTTCGGTCACACATCCATTTTCGTCTGATATAGTCACGGTATAGTCTGTATCTTCAGTAGGGCTTGCTATTGGATCAGAAAGGGTATCATCATCGAGCGTCCCTCCACTTGACCAAATATAATTAAGGCCATCCATGCTATTCACAGCAAGCTGAGTCGTGTTACCGATAAAAATTGTATCAGGATCAGCTAAGGCGTCTCCTAAACCTAAATCAATATCAACAACTTCAACTTCAATATTTTGTATAGCACTACAGCCATCTTCGTTTGTAATTATCAATTCATAAACGGTTGTCTGTGCAGGACTAGCCACTGGAGCGGTAGGATCTGTAAGATCCAAATCATCTCCTACCCATTCGAAATCGAGCATATTGCCGTTGCCAAGTGGAAGATCAACATTCAGTACTATTTCGCCACCCAAACATATCAACTCTTCATTCGCACTTAATCCTGCCAATACTTCAAAGTTTGCCAAAATTACAGAGTCCGTTTCTACACAACCAAATTCATCCGTTGCAACTACCGTATATATATTTGGTATATTATTTTGACCAGTAACTCCTTGTATTGTTCCCATATCTCCTGCAGGTGTCGTCTCATTCAATGTCCAATCAAAGGAAACATTTACATCAGCAGTGGCAGATATATCCAGTAGTTGTTCTTCACAATCTTCCACACCATCGCTAACTTCTAAATTTATTTCTTCCGGAACAGTCAAGGTCACTATCTGAACAGAACTACAAGCTTGATTATCATTTGTAATTGTTACTGTATACACTGTAGTCATATTTGCTATGACTGTTGGATTAGGAGCATTAGGATCACTCAAGCCTGTAGCTGGGGACCACTCATAACTAAAACCAGTATTTGGATTAGGATTTAACTCTGCCAACAAGCCAATACATTGCAACTGATCTTCAAGTTGCACCGCAGAGTCTATCAACGTAATCGGCACTTCTCTTGTAACGGATGTAGAGCATTGCGCATCTGTTGTTACTGTAAGTGTTACTACGATTACTTGATCTCCTCCTACATTAATAGTTGGATTTTGCTCATCGGATGTAGAAGGTGTAGCCGGTGCACTAAACGTCCAATCCCAATCGATAATTTGACCTTGATTGCTCAAAGTAGACAAATCCATGAAGGTAATTTGACCATCACTATCACACTGATCAAACACAAAGTCAAAGTCGGCTTCAAAATTAATATCTTCTTCTACCAGTACATCAAAAGTAAAACTAGCAATATCTCCATTAGCACATTGTGCAGAGTTCGGAAGAGAAAGCGTTACTGTATATGTCCCAGGAGCAGGATAAGTATGCATCGGATTTGATTCATTTACTGTAGGAGAACCATCCCCAAAGTCCCAAGTATAAAATGGTGCATTCGGACTATTATTAAAGAAACTAATTGTCAAATCTTCGCACTGACCAAAGTTGATCAAATCCTCTATCGGCTGATCATCCAAGATCACTACTCTTACGGAGTCTGAAATGTCACAACCAAATTGATTTACAATTTCAACAAAATATGTTGCGTCTCTTTCATTGCTTGTATCAATAATTGGTGTCAACGTAGTTCCTCCTGAGATGATATCCGGACCAACCCAGTTTATCGTTAGAATATCATTTGGATCATTGCTGGTCACTACTGTCAATTCTCCTTCTTCCCCCTCACATAAGAATTGAAGATTTTCTATATCTATATCTAAGCGCGTACCGGTTACTGTTACGGAATCAGTTTGTTGACATCCATTAGCATCAGTTGCCGTCACTACGAACACATTTGGCCCTGATAGATCATCTAGCTCTAAAGTGGCATTATTGCCTACCACAGTTCCTTCTAAAGTCCATTCGTACTCTAAGTCACTATTATTTGACGTTACTACAATAGTCGCTTCGTCATCACAATCTGTATCAAAATTATCAGGCACTGTCAATTCAATACTTTCTGGAACAAAAATTTCTATTTCTCTTACCGTACTACATGGCATACTACCTGCAGTATCCGTTATCGTCACAGAATAAGTCGTAGTCACTCCTGGATCTGCAATAGGTGTTGGTGAATTAGGATCATCTAATCCTACTGCAGGAGACCATTCATATATATAATTTGGATTACTATTCAGATCAATAATCTGTGGTCCATTATTCTCACAAGCTAAAATAGAAGCAGGTGTTTGGATATCCTCAATGATACTAATCATCACATTTTGCACTTGCGAAGAGGATTCACAATCTATCTCTGTAAAAATGGTCAATGTAACATTCAACTCTTCATCACTATCAAAACTCAATAATGGATTAGGCTCAGTAGAGGTCATGCCATTTCCAAAGTCCCATAAAAATCCAGAGGTGTTGTCTTGAGGATTGACAGATTGTTCTGTAAACTGAATAGTAACTCCAGCTTCTGAACAATCGATATAATCAAAAGTAAAATTGGAAGCTAAAATTGGACTTACAATTTCTACTACCTGGATTTGGTCATCTACGCAGGTTACTGCAGTATTCAAACCTAAGGTAACTGTATACGATCCAACTTCTGGATACGTATAGGTAGGATTTACTTCCGTTGAAGTCGCATTAGGATTACTAGGATCTCCAAAGTTCCAAATGTAATCATCGTTATTTCCTGTACTATTATTCGTAAAGATGACCGTCACCCCATTACAATCTTTAATCTCATCGAATGCCAACTCGGCGTTTGAGTCAATCACATTTACATCTATTGTATCTCGCTGAGTACATCCAAATTGATTCTCTGTATCTAAAAACAATATGAAAGATCCTGCCTCAGATGAATTGATTATAGGATTACCTGTATTAGCACCTGACACAATTATCTGATCATCTCCTGTCCAAGAATAAGTCAAATTATCCACAGGATCTAAGTTATTCACATTGACTTCAAATGATTCGCCAGTACACAATTCTAAAAATCCGTCGCTATTTAAGATTCCTGTTATTCCATTTCCTCCTCCATCTGTAGAAACAGTTTCTTCTATTTCTATGTCCACGGGACCACCTTCTACTGTAATCGTTTGAGACTCGCTACATCCAAAGCTATCTGTATAGGTAACGGTATACGTCTCTGTTGCACCTGGCTCGACACCAATGCTTCCTAGGTCACTTACAATATCTCCCACAGAATTCGTCCAAACGATATCAAAATCATTTGCAGCTCCTGTAGTCGTAGTAGTACTAAGCGTTATTGTTTCTTCTTCACAAGACACAATAAGATTAGTATTAGACGTTTCATCTAAAGTTATATCTCCTGAAATGGTGCCTTCCGCATCTACATCTATCCCTATTTCATCTGGAACAATCACTGTGACCGTTTGAACAACCTCACAAATGTCAATAGCACTGTTATCTGTAATCGAAACAGTATAGGTTGTAGTTGACGCTGGGTTTGCTGTAGGGTTTGCAGCAGTAGGATCATCTAAGCCTGTGCTTGGAGACCATAGATATTCTAGAGAATTATCTGGAGCGCTGTTCAACTGGACTGGACCATCTAAAGGACAAGCGACTATCTCCTCTTGCAATCCTGATACATCAATAAAATTAATGTCAAAAGTTTGTGTCGCGACTCCATCACAGTTAGCACTATTTAATACTGTCAGGGTCGCCGTAAATGCTCCTTCGTCTGTGACTGTTATTACTGGATTCGAACTCGAACTTTGTTGTCCATTGCTAAATATCCATTCTCTATCGGTTATCATACCAATTTGAGTAACCGTTATATCTGTAAACTGAATGGTAACAGAATTGGGAGTACAATCCACAAACTCTACCGCAAAATCTATATCTACTAAAGTTTCCGCGACCTCAACAGTTGTCGTTAATGATGGAAGATCACATGGTAATCCTGCTATTGGACTTTGCGTCACCTGGTATACACCTGGTGCGCTAAAGGTAAACATAGGAGATTGCACACCAGTAAGCGTGGAACCTGCTCCGTCTCCAAAATCCCAAGTATAAAATTCAAAGTTTGTATTTCCTGAAGCGAATGTTACTGTTGTACCGG
>JALZVN010000358.1 GCA_023299965.1 Saprospiraceae bacterium
CTACAAAGTCAAGAGCTCTACTGATAACTATTCTTCCTGCTATATCGACCAAGGTCACCTCGAGTGTTTCATCTATACTTTCAGAGGTATTGATGCTGATAAAGTCATGTGCTGGATTCGGATGTATATTGAATGCATCATTACGAACTTCAAGAGAAGAGGCACTCACAGGCGCTTGTCCACACATAAATCGGCGTTGGTCGCATGCACCTCCATCAATTGCTTCAAATACAAATAGTCCTTCTTGCATATCGGCCACGAGTATATTGCCCGAAGGTAGGAATGGATATACTCCCCATGCTCCTTTGAAGCTACGCGCATCAGGTTCATTCGAAGTGTCAAACTCTGCTATCCTTATAGGATTTGCCGGATTGGAGATATCATAAACTTGCAATCCATCATAATAATAAGATACATACAAGTAGTCGCAAGCCACTATCTGATTGTGTGGGATGCTTGTATTTACTGGATTTCCTGCATTAAAAAATTCAACAACATTGATATCCGTTGGGTCAGATACATCTACTACCTTCATACGCATTCCATGGGTCTCGTCAGACATATAATAGTACTGTCCATCTTGACTCAGCCAACCACTATGATTGTATCCCTGTTCAGGGTAGTTATCCAATGTACCCAAAAGATCAGGAGATAAAGGATCAGTAAAGTCTACTATCGCAAAACCATTAGGACCTAAATTTAGATAAGCCATATTATCTAAGACGTATCCATCATGGACTTGGGAAATATTTAATCCTTCTAGTTCATTGTACGCTGCCACAAACTGAGGGTCTACGGGGTTAGACAGGTCATAAATACGCATCGCTGAAAATCCAACATTACCTCCATTAGCTATGAAAGCATACATCAAGTCATTGGCTTCATCGATAAAAATATTATGCGATCTGAAAAATAACTCTGAACTATCGTATACCACTTTTACAGATTCTGGTAAGGTAGAAACATCTATGATTTGTAGTGTGCTCAATTGAGCAGCACCTGAGTTAGTAGGTTCATCTGCTACGACATATAGAAAACATCCATCATCATGAAAATCTCTATGTATTATACTTGGTCCAGTTACCGCACCACTTATCAGTTCTACTTGTACTGGATTTGTCGGGTCTGTAACATCAATAAAGTGAGTACCTTCTGTACTGCCGATGATAGCAAATTCTCTATCATTTACCGCTAAGCCCCATATCTCATTGTACGTATTATCAAAGGCAGCCGAACCTACTAGTGTCGAATCACTCCACTGACCGAGGAGAGTAGCTTGCTCTACTTGTGCAGATGCCCCTAAAGACAAAAGAACAAAAAGACCGAGTAATAAATTTTTCATAAATTTTTCTTTTAGCATTTATACTAAAGTAACGTGATTTCGAGATTGTAGCTGTTAAAATAGGGGGTAATCTCCCAAATTGTTTAGCAAACTACATATCTAGTACCGCAGGATTCATACCCATTGCGCTAAATCCACCGTCATGAAACAAGTTTTGCATTGTAATCATACGACTCAAATCTGAAAACATAAATACTGCATAGTCTGCACAAGCCGCTGCAGAAGCATTACCTAACGGACTCATTTTGTCTGCGTAGCTAAAAAATTGATCAAATCCCTTCACTCCGCTACCAGCTGTCGTGATAGTAGGAGATTGAGAAATCGTATTGACACGTACATTTTTTGCATTGCCATAATGAAAGCCAAAGCTTCTTGCGAATGATTCTAATAACGCTTTTGATTCTGCCATCTCCCCATAGTCAGGAAAGTTTCTTTGAGCAGCGATATACGATAAGGCTAAGATCGAACCCCACTCATTCATCGCCTCTTTCTGATAAAGCGATTGCATGATCTTGTGAAATGAAATAGCAGATATGTCAAAAGTCTTCTGCATCCAATCATACTTACTACCTGTGTACGCTTTCTTTTTGCGGACATTGATAGACATACCTATAGAGTGCAAGACAAAATCCAATGGACCGCCTAGATGCTCTACAGATTGATCGATGAGTGCAGCGATATCTTCTTCACTGGTTGCATCACATCCTATGACGGGAGCATTCAATTTTTCACCCAACTTTTGCAATTCGCCCATGCGTAGTGCTACAGGGGCATTTGTCAAGGTGATTTGAGCGCCTTCTTCTACACAGCGTTCCGCTATTTTCCACGCAATAGATTTGTCATCCAGGGCTCCAAAGATGATTCCTTTTTTACCTTTCAATAATTGATTTGGCATATGGTTTTGATTTTAATTTTCTAATAATTCTTTCGCATTTTCTAATGCGAAAGTAGATGGTGGGCTCTTACTGAGCATAGTCGCCAACACCTTTATTTTTTCAGCGTACTCGAGTACTCTGATGTTTGTAATTGTTTTATTTCCTACATCTTTTTTGTAGACGTAGAAGTGTTGCTTAGCATGCGCGGCTACTTGAGGAGAGTGTGTAATCGTGATTACCTGATGCGTAGTAGCGAGTTCCTTTAGTATGCCACCCATCTTGAGCGCTACATCCCCAGAGACACCGCTATCAATCTCATCAAATATCAAGGTGGGCAATTCCATGCTTTCTGCTACTAGAGATTTGACACATAAATTTAGTCTCGAAAGTTCTCCTCCAGAAGCGACCTGCTTGACTGGCAAAAACTTGCTCCCTTTATTTGCGCTAAACAAAAAGTTGATCTTGTCGCTTCCCGAAGTATTCAGCTCACTAGGTTCTAATGAAACCTGCAAGTCTGCATTCGGCATCGCCAAATCGCGAAGTAGTTTTTTGAGTTCTTTCTCAAATACAGGAATCGTTTTTTTGCGACGCTTGCGCAGTTTGAGCGCCATTGCTTCCAGACTCTCTCGTTGTATACGTATCGTTTTTTCTTTTACTTCAATCTCTCCATTGAGATCTGTAAACGTCAATAAGCGATTCTCAAATTCATTTTTGACTTGCAGCAAGGCCTCATCACTTTGTGCATTATGTTTTTTCTGCAGTCTATAGACCAGGTCGAGGCGCTCTTGGATTTCATCTATCTTTTCTGGCGTATACTCTGTGTCATCACTCAGCTGCTCGGTCATCGCCGATACATCCTCGAGTTCCATGATACTATTGCTAAGTTGCGAAAATACTTTCGCAAGCTTTTCATCCATTTCTTTGTAGGGTTGGAGCGCATTACTGAGCGATCTTAGCTGACTTAAGATCGCATTTTCGCTTTGTTCCAACGCATAGTTTGCCCCGGTCAGCGCCTTCTTGATGCCCTCAGCATTTTGAAGGACGTTGATTTCCTCTTCCCATTTGACCAATTCTCCAGGCACGAGTGTTATGTTCTCAAACTCTTTGAGCTGAAACTGGATATAGTCGATTTCTCTATCCGCATTGCTATTCGCGGTGCGCATTTTTTCCAGCTGCACAATATTTTCTTTGTATTGCTTATAGAGCGACCAGTACTCTCTGAGTTGGACTTCATTACTCGAGAGCGAATCTATAATCTCCATCTGAAAAGTCTCACTATGCAGAGAGAGATTGTCAAACTGTTGATGCAGATTGACTTGACGTCCACTTATCTCTTGGAGTAGTTTTAGATTGACCGGCGTATCGTTGACGAAGGCACGCGACTTGCCACTTGCCGCTATTTCACGACGGATGATCAGATCGTCCTCTATGTCCAGCTCATGTGCACGCATTACCTTGACCACCGCCTTAGGGTAGCGGTCAAAAGTCGCTTCCACGATGCATTTTTTAGAGGTGTCGTACAGCGCTTTGGTATCGGCACGCTTACCTAGGATAAGGTCGAGCGCCCCTAGGAGGATAGATTTACCCGCACCTGTCTCCCCAGTGATAATGTTGAGGTCATCGAGAAAATCAATGTGCAATTCATCAATAATTGCGTAGTTCTTTATAGTAAGTGTCGCGAGCATTTTTGAGCATCTATTCCCCTCAAAGATAGCCATTTTCTTCGGTACTCCTATACCCAATAGTAAGTGGTTTTGCGAGCTCCAATCTTATAAGATTTTTATCTTTTCGTATGACATTCAGTGACTTATAGATGTTTTGGGTGCTCCGACCATCTGAATAGTGAGATCTGAAGACCATACAAAGATATGTCAGATGGTCGGCGGGCTATGCAGGGGTGCGCTGTCGCTCCCGTCCCTCCTGAAAAAGTCGGGACCGTCTCCCTACGGTCGCCGCCCTTACTATCCCTAGCACAAGGGTTTTATTTTTTAAATTCAGAGCCTTATATTGTGATAACAACATCACTACA
>JALZVN010000359.1 GCA_023299965.1 Saprospiraceae bacterium
CCTCCATTTGTACTCAAGTACCACTTCGATCTATAAAACGAAGGATGACTATTGTCAAAGTCTGCCACCTGAATCATATATCGATTGTTCCCCAAATTGTACGCTTCTAAAAAGAAGTCCCCATCAAATTCAAATTTGTTAAAAGTAAGCCCAGCATCTGGCGTAGTCCAAAACTCTGAAGCGCTACAACATCCAGTTCTCAATCCCAAAAACATAAAGTCTCCCAAGACTCTAGAATCTTCATGATCAAAGGTTGGCTTAGTCGTTCCAAAATTATTATTGAAATAATCTGCTGCGTAAAACGGTGCATTGGCTTGATCTACATTTTGCACCCAACTAGCACCTCCATTGGTACTTTTATAAATGTTGTTAATGGTAAGCTTCCAAAGTGTGTTGCCATCTTTTTCATATCCTATTTCCTGACCAGGTGTAAAGCCCGCATTTAACCAGGTTTGTGCATGGATTGATGATGTTACATATGCCAATAAGATGGCAAGTACAAAAGAGTGTTTGAGTAATGACTTCATTAAAATGAGTGTTTAAAAAAAAAATACCTAGATGGGGGAATCTAAGTGCTTAATAGCTTGCCTAAACGAATGGTATTAGTGCATTTCACTTGGTAGATGGTGGTATTTGGCTTTGCGTTGCAAAGTTAAATATTTTATTCCAAAAAGTACAGAAATTGATGGTTATTAGCGCTTTATACACATTGTTTGGGGCCATGCCGTGCCTATCGGCGTCGGCACCAGGCTCTACGCTCTTACACCTAGACTATGCTACTCCGCCGCCCAAACTAGGTATACCGCTGCGATCCTTTGTCCAGCTCCCTATCGGTCGACGGGCTCCGCTGTACGCTCCGCCCAGAGAGGAATCTACCCAGGACATTTTTAAGGACTCATGCTAAATTGTGAGGTAAACAAGATGCCTACCTCATCACCTTCCCTACTGGATACACCCGATGCGTCTTCTCATAATGAGGAGAATGATGATAAATGAAATCAAGCTGCGCCCTCGAATCCTTGGCGAATTCTACATCCGTACTTTTTTTATCCTCAAATGCCTTTTTTAGGGAGGCGTCCGTTTGGAGTAATTCATAAGCTCTGTCCTCAAATACATAAGCAGAAAAATGTTCCTTCTGCTGAAGGATGCTGTCAAAATAATTCCAAGCGAAGAAAGAATCTTTGGATTGAGGTTCCAAAACATGCACGATGTATTGGATGGCATCTTGACTTGTAGAAATTAAAAAATCGCCCTTCTTATACTGGACTTGCATACTGCTTTTCTCTACACTAACATTGCTATGCAAATAATGTCCTTCATAAGGATTTGAGCCCGTCTTGAAATCTATAATCTTGTATTGATCAACAGCTATGATTTTATCTGATGACAAGGTTTCTATCTCTACTCCATGTATGCGCATGAGATCTGCAAGGTGTCGATAAGATTGAGGAAGTACATACGCCTCCGGAATGTCAACTTTTTGACTCGCCTTATAATATTTCCAAAAAGGAATATTTTTTTCAAATGGCTTATCGTGGTCATAATACAAGCGCTCACCACCCGTCACCTTACTCGCTATCATAGTAGGCGTATATCCTTTAAATAACAAAGAGTCATGCTTGCTTTGGTCAAGGGTCCAATCCACTGACAGCGTTTTACTATTTTGTATTTCTTCCAAAGCCCTTTTTCTTGAAGCTACAATTTCATTTTTGTTTTGGTTGATATGATCTAGCATAGTGTGCAAAAAAGTGTGTGTACTTTTTACCCGACCTGCAAATGGTTTCAACATGTGCGTCTCAGGCATAAAGGAATAGGCAAAATGCAAAGAAGCGTATCCACTAGAATATCTAGGCGAATCTAAGAAGGCGCGTATCCCCTCATCAGGTGTGGTACGCGGATACACATAAGGCGTCATCTCCCAATCCGTTTTCTTCATCTCACTAAACAAGGAAGGGAGTAATTTGTCATCCATATATTGCTGCATAGCGCTAGGCAATTTATTGGACTGCGTAGGAATCAAGGTGAGGGTATATTTATAGTCCGCCCCATTGGAAGTATGGTTATCCACAAACACATCGGGTCTCCACTTCTGATATAACTTGGCAAAGGACCGCGCATTTTCCGTATCGCACTTGATAAAATCCCGATTCAAATCATAGTTTCTAGCATTTCCCCTGAAGCCATAAGATTCTGGTCCATTTTGATTAGCACGCGTATGACTGTTTCTGTTCAATACACCACCGATATTGTAGAAAGGAATAATCACGACGACGACTTCTTTAAGCAATTCCTTGTGCGTTGTAGCCAATTCTCTTGCTAGCATCATAGAGGCGTCAACACCACATGGTTCTCCTGCGTGGATAGCATTGTTGATAAGAAGGACTGCTTTATTATGTTGCCTTGCTTCTTTTCTATTAATAACCGGCGTCTCCGAAATGATAACCGTATGTAATGGCTTTCCCGAATCCGTTAACCCTTCTTCGACCATATTCACTGTGCCGTATTGATTGGCTAATTTTTGATAATAATCTATCGCTTCATCGTAAGT
>JALZVN010000360.1 GCA_023299965.1 Saprospiraceae bacterium
GCGCATGGAGCACTGTATAGTAAGGCAACAGTTCCAGCCACAATAGGCGTAGCAACACTTGTCCCAAGTTCAAAACTATAATTGTCATTAGGGGCAGTGGTTAGATTATCTACACCAGGTGCACCAATATCTATAGATAGTGCACCAAATGCTGCTGATGGTACCTTTGTATTAAATCGATCTGTATTCGTTACTGCAATCATGTAGTCTGAGGTACACGTAGTGGGCATATCTCCAGCTATATCAACATCTGCATTCAAATTGTCTGTAGCGCAAACGTTTAATATTCCTGTATTACCAACGGTATCATATAGGTTGCACCAAATAGGATGATCATTGGCAAAGGCTGCTCTAATCCCAATAGACATTGAGGAGACAACGATGTACGCGCCTTCCTGCCCATTACTTTTATTATATCTATCTCTCGTATCCGCTAGATATCTTAGTGCTTCTATGATTTCCGCTTCAGTAACAAGTCCACTTAAGAACATTAATTTAACGTCCCAAATGGCTCCACTGACACCAAATTGATTATTTCCTCTAGCGCCAGCAACACCAGCAACTGTAGTCCCATGAAGCATAGCACCAGTAGTCGTTCCATGAGTGTCATTGTTAGAGGAGAAATTCCAACCTTCATAATCATCGGTAAATCCATTCCCATCGTTGTCAATCCCATCGTCAGGTATTTCGTCAGTATTGAGCCATAGGTTTGGCGCAAGATCTTGGTGATCAACATCAAATCCATTATCTAATACGGCTAACACAATTTCTCGTCCATTGATATCATTTCCTCCAGTAGTTATATTCCACGCTTCTTCTGCTTGCACAGAAGTCAAATACCATTGATCTGAAAAAAGACCATCATTGGGAGTTGTTCTAGGTTCTGCCAAGTAATTCGCTTGAACATGGAGTACTTCGTTATCATTCTTTAATTCCTGGAGAATTTCGTCCATAGAGAACTGACTTTCATCAAAACGTAAAAGATGTAATTCGATTTCAGGGTATAATTCTTTTGTCACCCTGTACTTATCGTAGTATTTGGTTTGGAATCCCTGAGCGACTTTCTTCGCTTGAGTATATTGCTTGAATTGAACAATTACTTCCCCTTGACGATAGTCCAATTCTTGCCCAGTGACACAAGTTGGAAGTATAAAAATCATACAAAGGGTGATAAAATGAAGTGTGTTAAGGTGCATCAATCTATATATTTAATTCTTTGCGCAAATGTATAAAATACGTAGGTGCTAGGCTAAGCCTACTACCATACCATGAAAACATCGTTCCATCTACTAATGTTGCCTGAGCTGAGGGCAATATTTGTTTAAAATCAGCGATATGACTGCTTTTAAAGGGAAATGGCTCAGAGGATAGAAAAATGTACTCTATTCCAGCATTTTGCAGCTCTTTTTCGCCTATTTCTGGATATCTCGAAAGGTGCTCAAATCCGTTCTCAAAGCCTGCTTTTGAAAGCATATCGCTGATATAAGTGTCTCCTCCTGCGACCATCATTGGAGACTTCCAGATCATATAGGCAACTTTTGGTTTGTGAGTCTGTTCCGGTAGCCTGGAAAAATTTTGTTGGATGTCATTTAATAGTTGTAGACTAGTTTCCTGGGTATCTGTAATCTCGCCAATAATTCGAATCTTTTCAAGTGCATCCTCAAATGTTTTTATGTCTGATACATAGGTTGGAAATCTGGAAGACAGTTCTTCAATACTAGATTTGTCATTTTCCTCTTTATTGGCAAGAATAAGATCCGGTTGCAGGGCGTCAATCTTCTCTAAATGCAATGTTTTGGTTCCTCCAATCCTAGGCTTAGTTCTGAATATAAGCTCTGGAAAGATGCAAAATTTGGTGATCCCGACTATCTGCTCTGAAAGACCTAGATCATACAGCAATTCTGTTAGAGAAGGGACTACAGAAACAATCCTTTGAGGTGGAAAAGTTTTGATTTGGACTTCCTTATGTAGATCGTCTATGATGTTCATACTGCAAGATAGTCTATTTGTTTTTGCGACAGGGATAGAAAGTGCGCGACGTCTCGACAGTAGTGTAACGGAAGTCGAGACAGAAGCGGTCACGACTTTTTTCAAGTCGGGACGGGAGTGAAACGGACCACGAAATAGCCCGGTGCCTCTGGCAGTCGCCCAAGGCATCAAGCTAATCTACAACTACGAGAATTCTATCATTATTGTAGGCCATTCTAGTGATATTTTTTAAGCCATATTTGCTCAAATCAGCTACTTGTTCCCATTCCTTACTATTATTTGGGTCATAAAGATAAAGACTCGATTTACTCGCCATAAGTAGCCTCCCATCAGAAAGTATAGTGAAGTCTTCGGCTTCATCCAAGGTCTCCGTAATAATGGTAGACTTGAGGGTTGAGATATCCAATGATTTAATATACCAAGTTTTCTCACTTAGCTTTTGAACATACAGAAATTCATCGTTTATGGTCTTGCCCATACCTCTACCAATATTGGATGTGACTTGTACGATACTGTCATCACGTGTGTCCCCCTTGACCAAACTATGAGGATCGCCAACAAGGAACATCATGACCTCATGCCGATTCATCCAATAGTAATAGCCAACATTCTTGACTTCAGGAAAGAGAGGTTTGCCTTGGGTGGATTGATTAGTTGGGAATTCCCAAAGGCGCTGTGTCTCACCATCTGACTCTACTCGAACACAAGTGAAGTTTTTGGTGCCAGGTCTCAACTGAGGGCTATATTCTGCCTCTGGAGTATGGGTTACTTGATGCTTCTTTTTAGTAAATAGGTCAAGGGCATATATATCTGTTGTTTTTTCTCGCTCGAGCATGCTGGTCAAGTATAGCTTTCTAGCAGCTTTGAAATGAGGTTGGTTGTTGTATCCGGCAGGATTGTATCCAGTCAGTAGCTTTGGATAAGATAAAGTGAGCTGATCTCCGGATTCCTTGATTGTAAAACTGTATACTTTATGTGGTTCTTGAGCAGATAAGTCGAACTGCACACATAACAATAAAATACAGGCGCTAATAGCGTGCATTATTTTCATAAGTTTCTCGTTTAGTTGGTATGAATTGCTTGATAATAGACAAAGCACTTCATACGATTATGCAACATAAAATAATACTATAATAAAACGTATTTTTAGGACGCATAAAATAAATATACGATGAAAAGATTAATATTCTTAACCGTTTCTTTTTTGATTTTTGCTTGGACTATAAATGGGCAATCTATTGGGCAGATACCATATAATATGACCATATCTGAAGTTGGAAGAGGTTTTTCTAGTCCAGTGGATATAGCCAATGTAGGTGATGATCGATTATTCATAGTAGAGAGAAGCGGTCGCATTCGTATTTTGAATAGGGATGGATCGATAACTCAATTTCTAGATATCGACGATCGAGTAATAAATACTGGAGGACAAAGCGAACAAGGACTTTTAGCGCTTGAGTTTCATCATGATTTTGACAATACCAATTGGTTCTTTGTGCACTATACAGACAATGATGGCAATACCGTAATCTCTAGATTTGAGGTGGATGCTGGCAACCCGAATCTTGCTCTAGCGGATAGTGAAAAAATAATTTTTACAGAAGAACAGCCTTTTGGAAATCATAATGGTGGGACTATAAAATTTGGTGCGGATAATATGCTTTATATTGGATTGGGTGATGGGGGCTCTTCAAATGACCCACAGAATTTTGCTCAAAACAGGAGTTCCTTGCTCGGTAAAATGCTTCGCATAGACATAGATAACGGGGATCCATATAGTGTACCCGCGGATAATCCCTTTGTGAATGATCCTGATACAAGAGATGAGATATGGGCTATAGGTTTGCGAAATCCTTGGAAATTTTCTTTTGATCGCTCAACGGGGGATTTATGGATAGGAGATGTTGGACAAAGAGATTGGGAAGAGATCAATTTTCAAAGTGTTGATTCTGAGGGAGGTGAGAACTATGGCTGGAGATGCCGTGAAGGAAATAATGATGCCATAACTTCTGGGTGTAGTGGTTCTTTTGACCCTGCCGTGGCGGAGTATAATCATGAAGGATTCACACATTGTTCGGTTACAGGAGGATATGTTTATCGAGGAGCACAAAATATTCTTGAGGGTGCACCTCCTATTTATTTCTACGCTGACTATTGTTCAGGTAGTTTTTGGGGGGCATATCCGATAGAGGATGGTAGTGGATCTTTTGCTTCAGAGGAGTTAAATCAGTTTGGACAATTAGCTATCAGTACATTTGGAGAGGATAATGAAGGAGAGTTATATATAGCAGCGCTTAACAATGGGCGCGTTTATAGATTAGGCGTTAGTTGTAATATTGACGTGGAGTTGCAAGTAAGTGCGGCTTCTTGCGTGGAAGCAAGTGATGGAGCTATTCTACTTCCCGAGGAGATAAGTGAACTGTATGATGTGGAGATTATCAATCTGGATGACCAAACCATTCAGAATGATCCTGCTGCATTGCCACCAGGTAACTATGAAATCATTATATCTAGATTTGGTTGTGAGCGGATATACAATGAGGAAGTGGTATTGATAGAGCAGGCTCCTCTACAAATTGAATTTGATGGATCAGATATATTTACTGTGCTTACAGAAGGGGTAGCGTATAGTTGGTTTATAGATGGAGCATTGGTGCAGGAAGGACCTAGCAATGAACTCCCCTTACCATCAGGAGGCGGGACTATTACACTAACAGTAGAAGTAGAGCTTGCTAATGGATGTGTTTTGGTTTCTTCAGATGCTTTTTTCATCCTAAACAGTATTGAAAAATTAGCCCATTTGATAGATTGGAAACTCTCGCCAAACCCAGTAGAGGATGTATTAACGGTGAGTTTGTCTACCTATAAGTCAGAAAAGTTTAGCCTTACTATTGCAGATACTTCTGGTAAAATCATACAAACTCAGGATTACGAATTATTAGGTCAATCCGAATATAAAATAGACATGAAAGATCTAGCGTCGGGTGTTTACCTCTTGATGATATCTGATGGCAAGGCTACACAAACAGAACAATTTGTCAAGCATTAGGATTAA
>JALZVN010000361.1 GCA_023299965.1 Saprospiraceae bacterium
AAAAAATGCGCGCCGCTATGTTCCGAGGCTCGCTATTCAGCTCGGCCCTCACCTGATGAATTCGACTCGCAGGTTTGCTCGCCGATTCATCAGGCTTGGTCTGACTCCTTACAGTCGCCCCCTCTGCACAGCGCTAGTCCGAAAATTTATTTGTTAAATCAACTGGGGTAGGGACGCTATATATAATAGGTAGTCTTGAGATATAGATTTTCTATATAAAAGTGCTGAGTAGAGCATAAGGGAAAAGATGGTCCCCTCAAGAGATAAGCCTAAGAGAGGCGACAAGATTTACCTAAGACCGAAGAATTCAGGTCTATGCAGAAGCTGGCATATTAATAATAATATATTCTTGCCAAGAAATTAACGTTAAAGTTAATAGTTGCTGTCACAGTAAGTGTTTTTATGTGCTGTGACGAGAAAATAATTTTGGGAAAATACTTAATTTAAATACGTTCTGACCATCAATAGATTTACATAATTATAAAAAACATATTTATTAATAACTATTTTTGTAACAAACTGTTAATCTGCACTTTAAATAAACATGATGAGATTTTTGAATACTATAGGGAGACGCTTAAACTTTGGATATATGAAGCATTATTCCCATATTTAGAAAAGAATATATCAAAAATCACACTTAAAGAAATAATTACACAATTTAATTTTCTATGTCACAATCAGGAGCGGTACAAAAAAATCAAGAAGCGGTATATATTGAAAAAGTAACGGCACTAACTACCTCAGGCAACCATAAGGAAGCCTTACACTCGGTAGAGGAGGGTCTAACTCAGTTTCCAAACTCAATTGCACTACTTGTCAAAAAGTCACAGATCCTATATGCTAAGGAAGAATTCCAAACGGCAATCAATCTCATAGAAACTTCAACAACATGTGATCTAAAGCTTGAAATCATAAAGGCAAAATGTTTTCATGCCTTAGACAAACCCGAATTGGCGAAAGAAATGCTTGAAACCATGAGGCTAGAATATTGCCGTAGTATCGAAGACGCAAATATGATAGACATGGCGCTCGGAAACATCCTATATGAACAACTCAAGTATGAGAAAGCACTACTGCTATTCAAGACCGTTTTGAGATCTAGTCCAAGGCATAAGCAGGCACTAAAAGCAGTATGGGATATATATGATGACGCTAACGACTATATCTCTTGCATCAAGTACCACAACACTTTGCTACAAGAAGATGCCTATAATGAAGCTGCATGGATGACATTAGGCCAGGCGTATAGCTATAACAAGCAGAACCTAGATGCTGCACATGCATTTGACATGGCAGTAACGCTAAACGAAGCAAATATAGAAGCAATGGCTTTGCAAGCACAAAGTCTTAAAGAAGCGGCGAAATATGACAAGGCGATTAAAGTGTACAATCGATTGATAGATACAGAAGAAGCGCTACAACATACACTCATGTTAGATCTTGCTGAGTGTTATCTGGCTCAAGAAAATTATAGCCTTGCATTCTTTTACGCCGCTAAGTTCCAAATGGAAGACAAGACTAACTGGTATGCATACTTATTGAAAGGAATTTGCCTAGTACGCCACCATAATCACTTTGAGGCGATCGAAAACTATGAAAATGCTCTGGAAATAGCTGGAAATCAGACTTTGATACTAATCAATCTTGCACTAGCTCACTATCATGTGGGAGAGCAAAAGCCGGCATTTGATTATTTCATGAAAGCCCTGGACAATGCACCAGATAACTATCAGTATTGGCAATTTGTCATAGAGTTCTTATTCAAACATAAGGACTACGCATCTGCAAAAATTGTAGCTGAAAACGCACATGAAGTATTTAATACAAAATTATCAAGCGTAGTACTCATGGCTAGTCTATTTAAGCTTGGTGATACCATAAATGCTTACAACTCAGTGAATCATCTGAACAAATTTGATGACCGCTTGGTGAGTAAAGTGCTTTTATACTGCCCAGAACTGAAGGAAGATCGTCAATTTAGAGGTTTCTATAGATACTGTTCAGACCAACCTGAGCTACCGACACTAGAGAATCCTGATTTTGACCTTCCAGATGGTTATATTGAATTTGAGTAAATACAGCCTGATTGCAACGGAAGCATTGAAACCATTGGTTGCTGAACAACGTATTAGTAGGTAACAAAACAAACATCTCATTTTAAAATTGTGGCAAAGAAATCAACCAAGAAAAAAAGTAGCCCTTCAAGAGCAAAATCAAAGAAGTCTATCAAGGCTTCTGCTCGGAGTTTGTTTAAGCTATCTGACAAAGAGATAGCTAAAGCGAAAGGAGGGAAGTCCAGAAAATCTACAGGAGGTTTTAGACTTATAGTCCCTCAATAAGTCGAGGATTAAAAAAGCAATTACTTTTAAATTATTTATTTTATCAAACATAGGAATTCCAATATTATTGTATACCTTGCGGCTCGAATCTGAGTGTTATACAGTATATATTTTTAGATAATATCCCTTCGCGAGAACTTGTTCTCTATATCTGATATGGAGAACATTAAAGATTTTCATTTTCGCTAAGTAATTAGGGAATTCTAATTTTATAATTTAACATGCATATGAAACGAAACACTAATGCAAACATTTCCCAGCTGGGTGTCGCCACAGTTATTTTCCCTGTTTTAGATGAAAATGATAGCATCGAAGTGATCGATGAACTATTAATCAATGATCTCTTAGTGGACGCTCTAACCCACACAATCAAAGCTAAAATCAAATTTCCTGCTAACAAAGAATTTGATAGGAGAGAAGCAGATATCTACTTCCGACAAGAACAGTATGACAAAGCATTATTTATCTACGATAGTATAAGTAGTCAATTAACAAATCCAAAGCGTTTATTAAGCTTGGCTGTAAAGTTGATGAATTGTAACAAATTAGCTGAAGCTGAAGACTTAGCTAAAACACTAAAACTGAACGAATCAGTAGACATTACTTCTAGAGTTTATTCGATTCTAGCTGATATTGCATTCTTGAAAAACGACTATAGAAATATGTATAGATGGTCAAGAGAAGCTATCAAAAGAAATCCTTTTATAGATTCTTTTGCGGAGAAATTTTTCGTCGCTCTAGAGTTGACAAATAGTCATCACAAGAGTATTCCTTTTTATGAGACTTTAATTGATGAAAATCCATATTCTTCACAAATGTGGATGCATTTGAGTAAATGCCATGACAAGTTAGGGTATAAAATTCAAGCAAGAGATTGTATGGATATGGTATCCATGATAGAAACAAGTATGTAAATACTTAATAATAGACTTGTAAAAAAGACCGCCTTAGAACTAGGGCGGTCTTTTTTATTGTTCTGATGTCTTATGCCAATTGTTGTTTGAAATGGTATGTAAGATTTCAGCTAGAAATGATCAAGATCGAGGTGATCGCCCACTGCGGATTAATATTGGAAAGACATTGTCGATACATGGAGACAGCATGTAGAATCTCTGTACAATAACCTTATCTATTATGAGCATTTTTAACCTGCCTCTGTACGCAGGCGAAGAATCCAACCTACAGCAGGCAGGTTATTTGTATCAAGATATATGTATCATTTAAAATCTCAAAAGGTATAAATATAGTGTCAGAAGAAAATCTCGTTTAAGCTAGATACTATCTCAATAGTAGCATTCCCTACAAATTATTGCAGCAGCCTTATCACAAATGCTAGAGCAACATGAAAAGTAAATTAGGGAGCTGATATTATCTGCCCCTTGAAATCTTCTGTTAGGCACATAACAAAAAAGATCTTTTAGATGTAGATTCCTCATTCGATGTAGTGATAAATGGCTGACTGCAATATCTATAGGGTAGCTTTATTCAAAAGTGTATTATTTAAGGTATTCACAAGCTCAGTATACGTACGTTTATCTTCTATACAAATATTCCACAAGGCTCTTACAGACCTTCTTTCAAATATGGTTTATGTTTTGAATTTGAATAAACTATCTCTAGTTCTAGAAATGTTTATGTCAGAAATACTTGATGCTGGTACATTAATTTGGCCTTCATTAAAAGTGGCCAATACTTCGGTAAGACGCAAATTAAAAGTAGTATTTGAAGGCGTATAACATCCAGGATAGGAAAATACATTTAAAGCCAAAGCTCCTTCAAGATACCCCTAGTCTTTTGGGGAGACTATTAAATTGTCAGTATTGAAATTGGTATAATAAATTTGTAATTCGAATTGATTGACTCTAAAATAGAGTTAGGATTAACTATCCACGCATATTTTAAGGATGATAATTCATCCGATACACTAATGCAATCATTTCGAAATACGTTGTTTAAAGCGTTGATCACATCACCTAAAAAACCATATTCAGTCAGATTAATATCAATCAAATGATCCATAATAATCGGTAATTCGACAACATCAATTTTTAAATGATCTTCTATCGTGTGCAAATTCGATGAATGACATGGACTGCACACTATCGTACAAGCAAACAAGAGAATTAACTGGTTAAAATTTTTAAAGTAACACTTCATTAATCATGAATTTTCTTGTGTTTCTTATCTAACTACATGGCAATAATATTCCCTTTACTTTTCTGTTATTTGAAAAGTTGTGCCTTGTCTATCCTTGAAATTACTTGATAACTTCAAGGATAGACTAATCTTCCTTTAACTTCATATAAGTAAAGTATATATAAGTTTACTTATACTAGAATAAGAGAGACTAGAAAGTAGTTGTTAAGTCTAAAAATGATTGCTTCAGGATTCAGTTTTCATTGTACTTAAGACAAAGTACACAACTGGATTGAAAAGATAGTAAATCTTCATTTGAAATTGTTTTTTGAGTTTTAGCAAATTGTATATCAATGTTTACAATGTAAGCTACTTTATAGTTACAAATATTAAAGAAATATTTAATTACATTCGGTTAAAATAATTCAAACAATTAGATTCCGTTCGACTACTTATTGTTATAGTTTGATATCTGCTTTTTCCATTTATTTTTTTGAAGTTTGTAATACTAAATATTTTAGGAAGTAAATTTAAAAATTATGGATTCATGAAAAAGATATTGTTTTTTACTCAGATTGTTTAATGTCATGTAGTTTTGCGAACTCTATTTTTTATGGCAAAGCGAATCCGGTCAAAAGTCTAGTTGATGTTTAATGGTATAACAACACGCTTTCGCGAGGTCTTATGTTAATTGTTAAACAGCATAAGTAGTTCATATCACCTATGTGTCCTACATCCTTTTCAGTTACTTATGTATTAATAATAGAGGTACCCTAGTATGATCTGAAGGTTTATTCAGACGGCT
Source organism: Saprospiraceae bacterium (assembly GCA_023299965.1). Lineage (GTDB taxonomy): Bacteria > Bacteroidota > Bacteroidia > Chitinophagales > Saprospiraceae > JALZVN01. The sequence continues at coordinate 5,284 of JALZVN010000361.1, forward strand.
TTATAGTGATTATTTTATCCAACCTGAGTTTAGATCCATCTTCAAGGTGAGCAAATTCTTCTTTGTTTTTGGCTTCTAGGTCTTTTATTCTAGTAGTAATAGTCTTAGGATTTGTATCTGTTCTGATTTCAATGTCAACGATTGTTTTTCGCATCGCATAGATTTCTAGGTAATCATACCAATCGCAATCTACAGGAATGTATACATTCGTTATGAGCGTTTCTAGTTCGAGGACATCTTCGAGGACAATATCCGCAGCTTTTTTATCTAAGGTTCCAGGATTAATATGGCATGATTTAAGACCGAAAGATTTTGCTCCTGCAATATCAGACTTGAGATTATCTCCAATGACAAGTATTTTCTCTTTCTCAAAAGAGTCTTTAATTGAGTTCATAGTATGCTCGAAAAAAGCGCCATCAGGTTTGGCAACTCCTATCTCATCAGAGACTATAATAGAGTCAAAAAGATGATCAATTTTGCACTTCGCAAGACGCGCTCTTTGCACTTCTTTTAGTCCGTTGGTTACAATACTCATTTTGAAACTTCCCTGCAACCTTTCCAACATTGCGACCACCTCAGGACGTATAATCGTAAACTCAACCAAATTTGATAAGTACTGTGCATTATATGCGTATCCATCTATATCCTCTTTTCCTATTTCTTTTAGAAAGAGTGTAAACCGGGTTCTTCGAATATCCTCTGTAGTGATTAGTTGCTGCTCAAAATCACTCCATATTTTTGCGTTAATCTTTCCATAGATTCCATAGTACGAATCAACATGGTCTATATTATAGTCTTTCAAGGCTTTATGAAATGCCAATTCAGAAGCCTCATGAAAGTCTACCAAAGTATTATCAAAATCAAATAACAGCCAATCAAAGTCTAATTCGCTCTTTCCTAAACTACAATGCATAACTTGTACAACTTTGTTCTAAAGATAAGACTTATCTTTCAATTTACTATCAATAATTTTTCTATTTGGGCACATCCCGACATCCACTTCGTTACTATCGAGACCTGGCTATTCATGACTGCGCGTTCGCTTCGGACCCAGCTGAAAATAGCTGGGTCTGCTTCACTCGATAGAGAAAATCGAGTTCGCATCATTACTATCCATTGCGCAAAAGAAAATATCCTCAAGTTACAAGAGTGTGAGTAATCGATGTTAAAAAAAAACAGCGGACGTCAAAGTTGTTCCATAGAGGCTATATACCCATCATGTTTAAAACATACTTTTTACTATTATTATTTCTATCGATTTTCGGAGTAGCGATGTGGAGTAGTGGAGTCGTTAGGCGACAGTCCCTAATCAGATCGGCGAGCAGGCATAGGACCGAGCGAAGAGCGACTTGCCTGTCCGGTAGGCAGACCTGCGCAACGTAGCGACGCTGATATTTTGATGCAGCCTTTTCGACAAATAAAAATGTCAAGGTAGACTCATGATTTCAACCCAGATAACACCAATAAAAAAGAGCCTAGAATTTTCACATCCTAGACCCTTTGATATTCTTAGTTTAATAGATTTTTACCTATTAGTTCCAAATCCAATTTCTTGATGGATCGGCTTTATCAATCTTGATTGGTAAGTTTTCCAAGTACTTCACGCCCACGTTAGGGTCACTAAATCTAAGTACTCTTACTTCCGTTCTTCTGTTGTACTGGTGCTCCGTTTCTGGACAATCGATGAAGTTCGCACATCCGTTTCTCAACTGTGACTCACCGTATCCTTTAGCTACTACTCTAGCTGCAGGAATTCCTTTCTTAATGATGTATTGTACAGCAGCGTTCGCTCTGTTTTGAGACAAATTTCTGTTGTACTCTACTGTTCCTCTAGCATCTGTATGAGATCCCAATTCGATAGTAAGGGTAGGGTACTCATTCATCAATTTAACTACTCTATCAAGGTCAGCACTCGCATCATCACGAATATAAAACTGATCGAAATC
>JALZVN010000362.1 GCA_023299965.1 Saprospiraceae bacterium
ATTGGGATTTTCGGTGTCAAATGATTCGTCAGTATCACAACTGAATGTAAGCACTAAAAAACTTAAGCAGATGAATTGGCCTAATCTTCTCATATTGTATCTTTTATGACATAGAATTCAAAGTTCAGACCAAATTTATTATTGCATGTGAAATGCCTGCATTGTTTTGGTCTATCTTGTACAATATTGTAGCTTTATGATCACGTATAAAACCAATAATTTTGCAGGATTTCAAGATTTTTACAGTTACGATGTGTGCATTAATAGTAGCATGCCTAGTACAGTGTGATTCACCTCCAAAAACACACTTAAAGAATTATATTCATGTAGCACATACTCGTATTTTCGATACGGTACATCAAGTCATAGATCCAAGAATGGAATCTATCAATTATGGACGCTTTGATAAAGTATTACTTGGTGGAGACTTATGCGAAGAGACCTCCAAAAGGTATGATATCTTAGAATATTTGGATGCTATTTTCAATCTGGATGCCACAACTACATTATGGGCTTTAGGAAATCATGATAATGCGAATTTAGATTTTGTAGCTAAGGCTACGGGTAGGTCACATTACTATACTACACATCAAGATGGGATTACCTTCGTTGTACTATACACGCAAGAAAAGGAAGATTGGATTTGTACCATTACAGGAGACCAAATGAAGATGTTGGAAAACGTAACGGATACTATCAAAGAGAGCTCTCACTTAATTGTGATGACCCATAAGTTGATCTGGATCAAAGATCATCCAGAGATGAAAGAGCACCAAGGGATCAAGTATTATGATTGGTCATGCAATTACGCCATTACAGAAAATGGCTGGCAAACTGAAATAGCACCTCTATTGCAAAAGGTGGAGAAAAGGGGAGTAGAAGTTATAGCTTTGGCTGGAGATATCGGTAACCACGTGTCAAAATTTGAAATTCACTCTTCCGATGGTATAGATTATTTAGCATCAGGTACTAACCCTGAAAAAAAGGGAATCAAGTTTTTACACTTCGTTCACGATCTCAAAACTCAAGATTTGACCTGGAAATTCATTGATGTAGAGTCTTTCCTAGAAAAAGGTCAGACTTTGGATTGGTCTGCTTATAAGTCTAATAAATGAGTTTCTGCTCATTAGCTTACTAATATATTTGAGGCTAAATACGTTTTACTAGGGTATAATAGGCATAATCAGAAGTAAGCCTTAATAAAATTTAGTTCTTAAAGAATGCTTTAAATCTTAATACAACTGTAAGCTCTTTTTTATTTTTGAGTGCTGAAAGCACGGAAAGACAATAGCGATGGGTGAAGCCCATCGAAAAGAAATGGCAAGATCCAAATTGGCGATATGTTCTTTTATCCCGATAGCTATCGGGACACAATTTGACTCCAGATAGTAACCCCGTTTTGAAAGCAATATTATCATATACGGCGTAAGAATTTAAAGGAGTTTATTAATAATAGGTTAGATCTCAACATGTTGAGGTATCTCTGAATATCCCTATAATAAAGCGTAAATATTAGGAATATCCGTATATTTACGTTTTCGTTAAAATAAGTCCAAGACGGACTTCAATTAAGTGAATTCAAACTATATAATGGCTAAAAATAACAATTATCACCCAGAACCCTATTGGTCTGAAGTTGCCAAGCGCATCGATGAAAGACAAGATAGGAATGTAATAGCTGGCGATGATGAGCCATACTACCACTACAAGAGAAAGAGAACCCTTGAGATGTTGTCTTCAGTAGACTTTACAGGCAAAAACGTCATGGAGCTTGGACCTGGTCCTGGTGGGAATCTCAGAGAACTATCTAAAACAAAAGCCAAAAGCTTAACGGGAGTAGATATTTCGGAAGACATGATAGCTCTTGCTACCAAAAACCTAGCAGACACAAACGCTAAACTTGTTAAGACAGATGGGAAAACTATCCCATTTGGAGACAAGCACTTTGATATAGCTATCACAGTTACTGTACTTCAGCACAACACAGACGAAGATATGCTGATAAATGTGATTGGAGAGGTTTGCAGAGTGACAGATGAAAAAGTTATCATCTTTGAAAGAATAGATGACCCTATCGCTGGAGATGAATTGTGCCTTGGTAGACCAGTAAAATACTATGAAGATATCTTCGAGAAATATGGTTTTAGCCTTAAGGAAACAGAGTTCATCAATATCCATACTTCGTGGATGTTGAGTGGTGCTATCCGTAGAGGTCTAAATCCGAAAAAGAGGCAAGAAGGAGAACCACTAAACGCTTTATCCTTGGGTTTACAAAAAACTTTGCTTCCAGTGACCAAAATTTTAGATAAAGTAATCACTTCTAATAGAGACTTAGCTAAGCTAGAGTTTGTGAGAAACAAATAAATTTTCATTAGAAGTAAAAAATAGCTTCGCCTAGCTGCTTTACATATTTCAGTGTTGTTTTAACTGAACTTAATGATTAAGTTAAAACGGAATTGTTCATTAAAAATTCCCTATAGAATTGACCATTGAAAATTCCAATTATGCAGTGATCATGAACAAGAGAGCACTGAATGGATCATTGCAAATGGCACATTAAAAATCTCTTTTTTGCACATTGAAAATTCCTGTATAGCTAACTCCTATACATTAAATCTAAAGTGCATCACGTCTCCATCAGTAACCACGTATTCCTTACCTTCCACACCCATTTTACCTGCTTCTTTCACCGCAGACTCAGATCCGAATGTTACGTAGTCGTTATACTTTATAACTTCTGCACGGATAAATCCCTTTTCAAAATCAGTATGAATTACACCAGCAGCTTGAGGAGCCTTCCAGCCATCCTGAATAGTCCATGCACGAACTTCCTTTTCACCAGCTGTGAAATAAGTAATCAAGTTGAGTAACTTGTAGGTTGCGGAGATCAATTTATTTACGCCTGGTTCCTTTAGACCCATTTCAGCCAAGAATTCAAGACGTTCTTCAATACTATCTAGCTCGACGATGTCCGCTTCAATTCCAGCACTTATGTATATTACTTCTGCCTTTTCTTCTTTTACTAATTCTTCAAAGGCTTTAGTATGTTCGTTTCCATCGATTACAGAAGCTTCATCTACGTTGCATACGTATAGAATAGGCTTAGCCGTCAACAAATGCAGTTCATGTAATATCTCCAAACCTTCGCCTTCTAAATTAACTACACGAGCAGGTTTACCATCATCCATTACAGTTTTGATCTCATTCAAGATCTCGACACGCTTTACATCATCCTTGTTCCCACTCTTAGCCGCTTTCTTGTAGCGTTGTAGCCGCTTTTCTACAGTCTCTAAGTCCTTAAGTAAGAGCTCTGTATCTATGATTTCTTTATCTCTTACCGGATCTACACTGTTTTCTACGTGAATTACATTATCGTTGTCAAAACAACGCACCACATGAATGATAGCATCCACCTCACGGATATTGGCTAAGAATTGATTACCCAATCCTTCTCCTTGACTGGCTCCTTTGATAAGACCCGCTATATCAACGATTTCTATAGTTGTAGGAAGGATTTTTTGTGGATTTACTAGGTCCGACAGCTTTTCTAACCTCTCATCTGGTACAGTAATTACCCCAACATTTGGGTCTTTGGTAGCGAATGGATAATTCGCGGCTAAAGCCTTTGCATTGGTTAATGCATTAAATAAGGTAGATTTTCCTACATTCGGTAACCCGACGATTCCTGCTTTAAGAGACATCTTTTATGTGTATTAAGCGTTATTTTAAATAATATAAATTTGCTGCTTTTTAACAGCGACGCAAATATAACCTTTATCTCTGTTTCATTATGAATTATCTTGCGCATCTATTTTTGTCTTGTGAAAACGAAGAGCACATCGTAGGAAACTTCATTGCTGATAGCATTAGACATAATGATTTAGTCAATTTTGACCCCCATATACAAGCAGGCATAGCACTCCATAAGCACATTGACACCTTTACGGATACGCATCCTATTGTCAAGCAAAGCACCAAGCGCTTGCATAAAAAACATGGTAAATACAGTCCTATAATAATCGATATCTGGTATGATCATCTATTGACTAGACATTGGGATAAGTATACCTCAGAAAGTCTGAGAGATTTTGCCAACCGGATGTACAAAATGCTTCACAAGCATCTTGATATTATGCCTAAGAAAATGCAGCAAAACCTGCCTATTATGACAGAAGAAGATTGGCTAATGAGGTATCAGTCTGTGCAGGGCATGCGAGATACCTTCAGTCGATTTAAGCATCGATTATCTAGACCAGAATTATTACAAGGCGTTATTGAAAATTTGTTGGATTTAGACGCAGAACTTGACCAAGACTTTCAGGAATTCTTCCCTGAACTAAGTGCATACGTGCACAAAAATCACTCTGAACAACATTAAGCTCGTTGCGATTAACCCTCGAAGTGAAAACTCAACGTAAAGGTTCTTGAGAGTACTCTTTCTAGAACGCTAGATTCTAGTAGTAAAGGATCATAAATTAGACTATTCCCCAATCCTTGGGAGATTTTGATCTCAGGGGAAAAGATAAAATAAGGAAAGAAGATTTGCATACCCACACCAACTTCACCACTAAAATCTGAGGCAGCAATCTTGACCAATTCATTGGCTTGCCGTGTTCTATTTTCATTGGCTACATCAAAGTCAAACTTGACACCCGCGACCACAAAGAGTCGCACATCATTAAATGGTGCTGACTTATATCGAACATGAAAAGGCATTTGTACAAGTACCTGTTCTAGTTGCCTAGTTCGCAGCCTGGAATTGTTTTCCGTGGGCGTGTACTCAATTGTTTTTTCTGTAAAAGATAGGGTAGGTAGAAATCTAAAATCAAAGTAATCCCCAATTTTAAGATTACTTACAATACCTAGATTGAAGCCAGGGCCTCGTACATCCTCGATGATACGTATACTATCATTGCTGATAAAGTTATCCGACCTAAATACTCTGAAAGTACTGTTGTTAATACCAAGGGTAATACCAAAATAATACGGCTTTTGCTCGAAAGAAAGGAAGTTGTAGTTACCCTTTGCCTTTTGCGCTTCTACTTGAGTAAAGGCGCAAATAAATAGCAATAAGAAGGCTACTTTTTTGAATGATATATTGAACAAATTCCAACCGTCAGTGCAGTACATGTAGATTTTTTATATCCTAAAGTATCAAGGATCGAAACAAACTCTTCACCGCTTGGGAAGGCTTGTACCGATTCGTACAAGTATTGATACGCTTTAGGGTCTTTAGATGTTAACTTACCTATCTGAGGCAAGATGTTTTTAAAGTAAAAATTGAATCCTTGCTTTAAAGGAAACACGGTAGGTCTAGAAAATTCTAGAACAACCAATTGACCACCAGGCTTCAAAACACGTTGCATTTCGCTTAAGCCTTTATTAAGATTGTCAAAGTTTCTTACCCCAAATGCAACGGTAATTGCATCAAAGGTATTGTCATCAAAGGGTAGATTCTCCGATTCTCCTTGCTGCAAGCTAATTATTTCGTCATATCCCGCTTTTGTGATCTTTTTTTGACCAACCTCTAGCATTTTGGCAGAAATGTCTAAACCTACTATAGTAGGACTATTCAATTTTTTTGCCATTTCTAGAGCAACGTCACATGTGCCGGTAGCGACATCTAAAATATGAGGCTTTTCCAAGTCTTTTAGCAAGCTGATAGACTTGGTTCTCCAACGCTTATCTATACCTAAGGATAATACTTTATTAAGTAAGTCATAGTACGGAGCGATGTTGTCAAACATATTCTCGACTTGCTCTCGCTTTGAGTCTACGTCATTATATGGAGTAACTTTCTGGTCTGCCAAAGTGGACAAATTTTGCTGCAAAAGTAGTTATATTTCTGCGATTATTTAATCGTTAACGCTATTATATCGTTCTTAAAACAGCCTTTCTGTATAAATGTTTAAGTTATTAGATTCACCACAATCGAGGAAAAATGGCGCCCGTTTTAGCAGCATAGTCTAGATAAGGTCCCGTTTTACGCTGATTGCGCTCTGCATAAGGGACTCCAGAGAATTTGTACAAGGCAAATGTCAAAACTAAAGGGCCAATACAAGTCAGGTATGACGCTGGATTAGGCATGACCAATACTGCAATACCGACCCAAAATAAAATCTCACCTAAATAATTGGGATGCCGCGAAAATTGAAATAACCCAGTCATAAGATATTTACCCTTGTTCTCTGCTTTTTGCTTGAATGAATACAATTGGATATCTGCTATCAACTCTAGCCCAAACCCAATGGCAGCTATGATAGCTCCTATGTATAGTGAAATTATTGATCCGACCGCCATTCCGGTACCAGTGATAATAGGTAAACCGATAAGATACATGAATCCACCTTGCAGCATAAATACTTTTAAGAATGCATGAACTCGATGATGCTTTCCCCATTCATTTTGGAGCTCTCTATAACGCATATCTGGACCATGAATTATATTGCGATAGGCTAAATAGACACAAAGTCTTGCACACCAAATTGTCACAAAGATTTTTACCACATCGAGGTTTATATTCACTTCGAAGTCAAGGAGGTGATAGGCGAGTAGACCGAAACCAACAGGCCAGAAGATGTCGATTACGCTATAATCATTCTTTAAGAGACTGATGATGTAAACTATCGTCATCATTGACAATATTAGTATCAAAGCATCAATATATGGATTACCAGTCATGAAAGTGAAATGCAGGATCGCATGTAATTGTTTTGTGATATGGACAAATCCTAGCTGTCACAATTAAGGTCAAAAAAAATTAAGCAATGGCATCAATTGGCTAAGTATTTGAAACTAGGATAAGTAACATTTCAAATTCTAGATTAAAATTCTTTGCCTGTAAATCTTAGACTTTTTCTCATACTTTTCTCATATTTGGAGTGTTAGAGACCTTTAACGCTTGTTGAGGGTCTTTTTTTTTACCCCTACAGCAGTCTTAGCGTTGTACGCTCACTTTTCGACTACCTACCGTATTCCCATTGTCATCTACTAGTTTTACAAGGTATAGTCCATTAGGTAAATTAGTCGCCGGTAGTTGTGCCTTGTTTGCTCCTTTTATAATATGCTCAAATAGTAGCGTTTTGCCATCTAGGGTCAACAGTTCTGCATGATTAAGCGCTGATTGTTGCAAGTCTACAATCTCTATATTGATTACATCTGAGGCTGGATTGGGCCAAACATCAAAGGCAACTGTATTCAATAGATTCTGGGTAGATACATCGATACCCGTCTCCATAAGGATATCAACTACTTGATTTTCTTGTGCCACTAGATTGATATCTTGTACTACG
>JALZVN010000363.1 GCA_023299965.1 Saprospiraceae bacterium
ATCCCTGAAGATCTTCTATTGATAGTGTAGGCCAACTGCTTGAGTCCCATCTCATCTGCATGGACGATTTTTGCACCTGCATCTGTGATAAGGTCTTGGTAGATAGAAGCGGTAGATTTGATTTCATCGGCAGACAAGACTGGGTCTACGATGAATGTTACTTCGTAATGTCTCATTGAATAGATTTTAGTGTTTGCAGTAAAGAGCTACTATGGCTCAAATTTTCCCCGAGACTGTTGGAAAAAACTATGGTCTAAGGCAAACACGGTTAAATAATACGTAATAAATTATATTGTGCTCATGGAGATCTATACGTGTTCAGTATCCAAAAGCGGCTGCAAAGATACATATAATGTCATAAAAAGAAAGGGGTGCTATAAAAATAGCTTGCTTAAGATGGTTTTTAGTAACTTTAGGGCTAATTTTCCTAATTACTTTTAGCCGACAAATGGACCTAAAATCACAAATAAATCTCCAAAAGCTACCCAAACACATCGCTGTGATCATGGATGGCAACGGTAGATGGGCTAAACAGCAAGGAAAATCAAGGGTTTTCGGACATAGAAACGGTGTACAGTCTGTACGCGAAATTACGGAAGCCAGTGCCGAATTAGGTGTAAAATACCTCACTTTATATGCTTTTTCGACCGAAAACTGGTCTCGACCGGCTTTTGAAGTGAATGCATTAATGACTTTGTTAGTGGAGACGGTGCGCAAAGAAATCAAGACCTTGATGAACAATGATATCCGTCTAGAAGCCATAGGAGATATCGAAAAGCTCCCCTCCAAGACACAAAAGGCATTAAAAGAGGGCATGCATACAACCAAAAGCAATAAAAGAATGACCTTAGTGTTAGCACTAAACTACAGTTCTAGATGGGAGATACGGAATGCCGTACAGGAACTTTCTGGCAAAGTGGAGCGAAATGAACTAAAATCCGAGGATATCACCGATGAAATGATCAGTAATCACCTCGCGACCAAATCTATTCCGGATCCTGAACTTTTAATTCGTACTAGTGGTGAGTGTCGTATTAGCAATTTTCTGCTTTGGCAGATAGCCTATGCAGAATTGTACTTTACTGAAATATTTTGGCCAGAATTTAGAAAAGATAATCTCTACGAAGCTATTCTGGATTATCAGCAACGTGAGCGTCGGTTTGGCAAAACAAGCGAACAGATTGTTGCAAAGTAGTACCAAGTTGTTTTTCAAACAACATTAGGAGTAATGAACTTAGAAATTGAAATTGATGAAAAATATTAACAATCGTTTACTGATTATCTGTATGAGCTTTTTGATGGCACTCCCAGCTATCGGACAAGTTACAGAGCAAGTCTTTGACTACTCAGAGCCTAAGGATTATGAGATAGGTGGTGTGAAAGTGACTGGTGCGGAGTTTAGTGACGAGAATGCCCTGATCAATATAGCGGGATTCAAAGTAGGGGACAAAATCAAAGTACCTGGAAGTGATATTCCTAGAGCTATGAAGTCTCTGTGGCGATTGAGGCTATTTACTGATGTCCAGATTTTTAAAGAGAAAACTATTGGTGACATCATCTTTTTAGAGATTGCTGTAGTCGAGCGCCCTCAGCTTTCTAGACACTCATTCAAAGGGGTAAAGAAAACCTACCATGAAGATCTAAACGATATCGTGAATACATTTATGCTCAAAGGAGCCATTGTCACGGAGAGCAACAAGACCAATGCTTCTGTCGGTCTTCAGAAGTTCTTCTTTGAAAAGGGATTCTTAGATACCAAAGTCACCGTTCGAGAAATTTCTGATTCCGGATTTAATAAAGTAAGGTTAGAATTTAAAATTGACAGAGGATCTAAAGTGAAGATTGAGGAGATTGACTTTGTAGGTAACGATAACATCAAGTCAAACAAGCTGCGTGCTACGATGGATGGGACTAAGCGTAAAAGAAAGCTATTCTCTTCTTCTAAGTTTTTGAAAGATGAATACAAGCTGGACAAGGACAAGATTGTCGGTTACTACAATACTTTAGGATTTAGAGATGCTAAGATCAATAATGATACAATCTACAGAAACGATAAAGGAAATCTAAACGTAAAGATGGAGCTGACTGAAGGCAGCAGATACTTCTTTAGAAACATTACATTTAAAGGAAACTCTATTTATAAGACAGACTTTCTTCAAACCATATTGGCCATCAATAAAGGAGATGTCTATAATACTGAACTGTTAGACACTAGACTGAACTTTAGTCCTGATGGACGTGATATCAGTACACAGTATCTTGATAATGGGTATTTATTTTTCCAAGTAAATCCAGTAGAGGTTGCTATCGTTGGCGATTCTATCGATTTGGAATTAAGAATATTTGAAGGACCGCAAGCGACCATTGACAAGGTGACTATCGCTGGTAATGATAGGACTCACGAACACGTGATCAGAAGAGAATTGCGTACTAAGCCTGGACAGAAGTTTAGCCGTACGGATATTGTACGTTCTCAGAGAGAGATCGTCAACTTGGGTTATTTCAACCCAGAGACGCTAGGTATCAATACGCCTGTAAATGCTCAAAGAGGTACTGTGGATATTGAATACACTGTAGAGGAAAAGCCTTCTGATCAGTTAGAACTTTCTGCTGGTTGGGGTGGAGCCGGAAGAGGGGTCATCGGTACGCTAGGGGTGACGTTCAATAACTTTTCTTTGAGAAACATACTTAATAGAGAGACGTGGAGCCCATTGCCACAGGGAGATGGTCAGCGTCTATCTCTTCGTGCACAAACGAATGGACGATTCTTCCAATCTTACAATGCTTCATTCACAGAGCCATGGTTAGGAGGCAAAAAACCAAATTCATTTACTGTAGGTGGTTTCTTGACGAGAGTAACTAATGGCCAGTTGAGTAATAGTGAGAACTTCCAAAACCTTACTATTGGTTCTGTTTCTCTTGGATTAGGAACCCGTCTTAAGTGGCCAGATGATAACTTCGTAAGTAACACCACACTAACCTACCAGATCTTAAATTTGAACAACTGGCAAACAGCTAACTTTGGATTGGATGATGGTACTTTTATTACTGATGGTAGATTTAATAATATCAGTTTGAATCAAACGATCGCAAGGTCAACGATCAATGAACCGATCTTTCCTACTTCGGGTGCGAGATTTTCATTGTCTGTACAGTTTACACCTCCATACTCACTTTTCGCTGGTGACAAGGACTACTTAGCGGAGGCTGCTGAAGAAAGATTTAGGTTTGTAGAATATCATAAGTGGAGATTCAATGCAGAATGGTTTACAGCATTAGCGGGTAAGTTAACTTTGCGTGCATCAGCTAAAATCGGTATGCTAGGTTCATATAGAGACGAAATAGGAACTTCGCCGTTTGAGCGATTTGTTCTTGGGGGAGATGGATTATCTAATCAACAAAGTAATTTACTTGGTTTTGACTTGATCAGTCTTAGAGGATATGAAGAAGATGAACTTCCTAATAGTGATAATGGTGGAGCTGCAGTCTTTGACAAGTTTACAGTCGAACTAAGGTATCCACTATCATTGAATCCTAGTGCAACGATATTTGTACTTGCCTTCTTCGAAGGAGGTAACTCTTGGAACAGCTTTAGAGAATTCAATCCTTTTGACTTGAGACGTTCTGCTGGTCTTGGGGTGCGTGTATTCTTACCTGTATTTGGTACCCTTGGTTTTGATTACGGACTTGGCTTTGATAAGCCTGGTGTTGATCCTGACAATGGCATATTCAACAACTTTGGTAACTTTAATATTATCCTTGGATTTGAACCAGAATAATTTTTGAATTATAAATGGTAACTTATAAATTATAAACGCTTTGTATGCGTGCTTGAAAATGCCCAGTCAATAACTTGACTGGGCATTTCTATTTATTGATGGTAAATTATAAGATGTAAATATTCGACAATTGACTCTTTTTCATCATGCCCCCCCTGCAGCCTATCTCGTACCACTACTGCCATTTGGATTGAGTGCGATTATTAGAAGAGCTATCGTCTTAGACACTTCTAATGGAAATATTCAGCTCTTAAATGCTAAAACGATCATCCCTTTGAT
>JALZVN010000364.1 GCA_023299965.1 Saprospiraceae bacterium
GCTAATCTAATAAAGAGATTGTCTAAATGGGCTATTTTTTATATAAATGATCAAGAATATAGGATGAAAGAATCATTCGTATTGAGAAACATGGCTTGATAAAGCGAATCCACCTCATTGTCTCTGAAATGAACCGAAAGTAAGATGCCCAAGAATCTGGTCATATCTCCCTCCAAAAGGGCGATAGTAAATAAGCACGGTATAATCATTATCGGCTTCAAACCAGTTTCCCTCCACCTCACTAAAGGTGAATTTTTGGGTCCCCCTATCTTCCTCCGCTTGGAAGGCATACATATAGTTGTAGTATCCCTGTTTGAGCATCACCTCATGCTCGTACTGAAGTGCATCTGTATTGTAGGATAGCTTGAATCGATCGTCAATCCGCCAATCCGACATTTCTCCAAATATATACACATCCCCACCCTGAAAAGGCTGATTGGTATCCAAAGTAAAATAAGTCAAAACGTACTCCCCGACTAGATGCTGCTCTCTTTCATTCCTCCTACTATCTGAAGTATTAATTTCTCGAACTAAAGAATTCAATCTGTCTCTTTCGTTAAGTTCACTTTCCGTCAATTCATCCAAATTGACTGAAGTAGTATCTATCGAGATCGGATTTGCCAATCTCCTAAAGGAGACATGGTCAAAATTCTGGATGACGAACTTTCCATTGGCATCAGCTGAATTGAAATAATTTTTAAAAACTCTAGGTTTTTCTTTTTTGATCAGTAAATCAAATCCCTCCTCTAATTCCTCAATAGCTTCTACAAAGTCCAATCGATTTTGCAGAGATCGCATATCTACAAATCTCCATTCTTTGCCTGCTTCAAAACAAATTTTATTCTGATACCGAAACTCTATCTTATCTCTTTTGATAAATAATGGCTTTATGTCCGAAATGGCTCCATTCCAGTGTCCATTTTGATAAATAGTTGCGGTTATCTGTGTAGTTGCGTTTTGCAAAATCAACTCCTCCGCAAAAATATCAAAATCCACTTCCTGATGGGACCTGCTTTGGTCATTTCGGTACGCTACTCTTACATCAGGAGTCACCAATACCTTACTCTCTGAGACCATAAACCTCCTCGTCATCACCAAGTTCTTTTCATCCGTATCGTCAAATATTTTTAGCACATAGTTACCGGACAACTTCCATCTGATTCTCTCATTTGGCAATTCGAGGCTGTAGTGAATGTAATCCGAATATCTGGTTTTGCTAAAGGCATACTCTGACAAGATCTCATCTTCAAAGCCATCCAAAAATTCAAATTGAGATAGCTCATCATTGGGAGTCCAATCCCTATTGCATTGTTGTATGGTATAGGTGTAGTTCTTGACATCTAGATCGACATCATCAAAAGTCAAGGATAGTCCAGTACTTGATCCAAGTGTCACAATGGGCTCTGATAAAGGAAAATCTACTGGATGAAACTTTACTGTACGGATGTTACCGACAAAAATTTTATTAGAATTTTCTAAAGTAGCTTGTAAGTCCAATTCGACCTTTTCTTGTCTTTTTTTCTTCTTCTTATCTTTTTTTGCTTGCCCTATCAGAGGTACACAAAAAATAAAACACAATAGAAAAAGAATATAGTTACTCTTCATATCAACAAATGAATTCATATTTAAACTTACTTTTAACCAAACAGAAACGACCAGTGTACCTTATCAAGTATACCTCTTAAATGTTTCTGTATGAAATGCTGAATTGCAAAAACTGGAAAACACTCTTTCCTATACAATGCACTTACAATCCATACTGCACATTCAGGATGATTTAGTATTTTACAAAAAGTACCAAAGCATTACGTGTACTATATAATGACTAATATAAACCAGCTTATGCAATAGTGCTGTTAAAGTTAGCTTAAATATCAAAATTTTACCCTTTCCAGCCAAAGTACTGTGTTGATAGTGTAGTCTTGTAGCATACTAAGTCTTATTTTTGACCCAAAATCAGAATACTTTGAGTGACATTTTCAGTATTTATTTCAAAATAGGCTTTTCTCATATTTATAATATAGCGGCTATTGACCATATATTATTTTTAGTAGCCCTTTGTGCCTTGTTTTCTCTAAAGGATTGGCGGCAGTTGCTGATCTTGATTACAGCCTTTACTATAGGCCATAGCATCACCTTGGCACTTGCTATACTAGATATCATCCCTATAAACGAACGATTAATAGAGCTACTTATCCCAGTAACCATTATGATTACAGCCCTTTTCAATGCCTATACCATTTGGAAAGACAAGGGATATAGAGATGGCAAATCGCGCATTCACTATATGATGGCGCTAGGCTTTGGTTGGATACACGGGATGGGATTTTCCAATTATCTACGCTCTACCCTATTTCCTGGAGAAAATCTATTCGGTCAGCTCTTTTCTTTCAATATCGGGATAGAGCTGGGTCAGATACTGATCTTAGCTAAGATTTTGCTCCTAACGCTACTTTTTACTAAGCTTCTCAAAATAAAAAGGAATCATTGGGCATTTACTTTATCGGGACTGGCATTTGCCGTATCTTTATATCTAATAATTGATCAATTGTGAATTACTTATTACTTTTCATAGCCTCTATATTTTTCTCTCCTCAAAGCGAGACTGTGCATGAGTTTCATGTCAGCAAATGCTTAGTAGAGTACAAATCAGACAATGCTGAGCTACAGATATCTATGAATATTTTCATTGACGATCTCGAAACGGCATTGGCTTCTCGAGGTGTAGAGCAACTCTTTATTGGCACAGAAAAGGAAAGCGAAGAAGCAGATGACTACATTGAGAAATACATCGATCAAGTTTTTCAGATTGAAATAAATGCGCAAGGTTTGGCAGATCCGACTTTTTTAGGAAAAGAGGTCAGTGATGACCTCACCTCTATTTGGTGCTATATGCAGATCCCAATGGCACAACCGGTGCAATCTCTAAAAGTAAAAAACAGTATCCTACTAGAAACATTTGATGATCAAAAAAACATCACGAGTATCGTAGGACCAGAAAATAAGAAAGATAGTTTCATGAGCATCCGTGGTGATAATGTCAAAGAGGTCAGCTATTAACGCCAACATGAATAGTCTCCTCAAAAAAATATTCATCGCCCCGATTCGCTTTTACCAAAAGCTCATCTCTCCTATGCTCGGCCCTAGCTGTCGATACCAACCTACATGTAGTCACTATATGGTTGATGCCATTGAAGAATGGGGTGTTATCCGCGGCACATGGTTAGGCCTCAAACGTATATTCAGATGTCATCCATGGGCTTCCTCTGGATATGATCCCGTACCAAAAAAAGAAAAAACGAATAATGCAAAGACGTCCACGTAGAAACAGACAATCGCAAGCCATCAGAAATATGGTGCAAGAAAACTATTTGCACCTCTCTAATCTTATCTACCCTCTCTTCATCGAGGATGGTAGAAATATCAAAACTGAAATCAAATCTCTCCCTGGAAATTATATATTTTCGTTTGACAAGTTGATCAGAGAAATAGACGCTTGTGTAAAGCTTGGCTTGAACAATTTCATTTTATTCCCTAAAGTCAAAGGGGCCTTAAAAGATGCAAAAGGGAGCTATGGTTGGGATGAAAAAAACTTCTACCTGAAAGCGGCCAAAAAAATAAAAAACAAGTTTCCGCAGATTTGTCTGATCAGTGATGTTGCTCTAGATCCCTACAATATAGATGGGCACGATGGCTTCGTCAAGCATGGAAAAATAGATAATGATCTCACTTTGCCTCTATTGCAAAAAATGGCGGTAGCCCAAGCGCATGCGGGATTTGACATGCTCGGTCCATCGGATATGATGGATGGTCGCATTGCGGCGATTCGAACTGCTTTGGATAAAAATGGATTTAAGGAAACGGCCATCATGTCCTACACTGCCAAATACGCAAGTGCCTATTATGGTCCGTTTAGAGATGCGCTAGATTCTGCTCCCATCAAAAATAAGGACATCCCAAAAGATAAGAAAACCTATCAGATGAATCCTGCCAATGCAAAGGAGGCACTTATCGAAGCGACCTTGGATACACAAGAAGGAGCAGATTACTTGATGGTAAAGCCTGCATTGAATTACCTCGATATTATCTCTCTGCTTAAGAACAATTTTGATCTCCCCGTGGCAGCCTATCATGTCAGCGGCGAGTGCGCTATGTTGATCGCTGCTTGTCAAAATGGGTGGCTAGAGTACGAGAAGGCAATGCCTGAGACACTGTTGAGTATCCATCGAGCAGGTGCCAATGCCATCCTCACTTACTTTGCGAAAGATTATGCAAAGTGGTTGAAGAAAAATTCGTAGAAAGATATTTATGGGTACCTCTAAACGGGGTTAATAGAGGCATCCTAATTTGGTTTTGGGGCCATCCACACGCCTTTCAGGCTGTGGTCGTGTCGTCCGCTGTATCCCGATTGAAAAAATCGGGATGCCGCTACCACCACTTGTCCTCTAGGGCTATAGCTGAACCGCATCGCCCAAAAAGAAAAGATTGAGGTAAGTTAAATACTCTATATATCTAGATATGATACAACAATTAAGAAGAGCGCAGCTGCACATAAAAATAAATTTATGCCTGCTCCTATCCATTTTAAAGTTGCATACTTACCACTTTCTCTAAAACTAAACAATGTCAATATTATACCATTTGAAATTTAAAATGACGCATATATTTTGATACAAATAATCAAACTCTTCGTTAAAAATGCTCATAATAGCTAAGGCTATTATTGCGCTTTT
>JALZVN010000365.1 GCA_023299965.1 Saprospiraceae bacterium
TAGACGATTTCTTACCTACCCTGAGTGATAAAGATTTTAAACTGGATGTTGGACAAGTTTCAGACAGAAATGATGGCAAGCTCGTACATCTTGATGGATTGAATTTTAGCAGAGCTTGGGTTATTTATGGATTGATCAACGCGTACCCAGAGTATGAACATTTGAGAGCTATAGCGGATACTCATGTAGAATACTCCTTACCTAATCTTGTTGGAGACAGTTATGAAGGTGGGCATTGGTTGGGAAGTTTTGCCATATACGCTTTGCAGCAACAACTTAATGAAAAGTAATTCATTTTGAAAAACTGGTTAAAAAATATTGGTCCAGGTACCTTAGTCACTGCTGCGTTTATCGGACCCGGCACAGTCACCGTATGTACCAAAGCCGGTGTAGCTTTTGGATATGATTTACTATGGGCATTGGCGCTTTCCACTGTGGCTTGTATGGTACTGCAAGAAATGGCAGCTCGATTAGGTATCATAACTCAACAAGGCTTGAGCTCCGTTCTAAGAACCCAGATCAAAACACCTATCCTTCGATACTTTATTTTATTCATGGTTATCTCTGCCATCTTTGTAGGTAATGCAGCCTACGAGGCAGGCAATATCAGTGGTGGCGTTTTAGGCTTAAGCACATTGATTGATGATCCATTTATCAGAATCAATGATTTCCAACTAAATTATTTAAGCCTTATTATAGGAGCTATAGCTTTTGTTTTTTTGTTTATTGGCAACTACAAGCTTTTAGAGCGAGTACTTTTTAGCTTAGTGATCTTTATGAGTTTTGCGTTTATCATCGCAGCGATTATCACACAACCAAATATTTTTCAAGTACTCAAAGGCTTTATTCCTAATTTTTCTTCAGAGAAAACTTGGACTATTATCGGTTTAATAGGTACAACAGTAGTTCCTTACAATTTATTTTTACACGCCTCTATAGTGGGCGAAAAATGGCAATCACCAGATGACTTAATTTTAGCTAAAAGGGATACTCAGATAGCGATATTCATTGGAGGAATCGTTTCCATGTCCATCATTATCGCAGCAGCAAGCGTACAATCCGCAGAGATAAATAATGCTGCTGACTTGGCATTGAGCTTAGAGCCTTTATTTGGTAAAGCTGCAAAATTGGTTTTGGGTTTAGGGCTTTTTGCAGCAGGAATCACCTCTGCAATAACTGCACCCATGGCAGCAGCCTATGTAGTAAAGGAATGTTTTGCCTGGACAGACGACCTCAGATCCATGAAATTTAGGATAGTATGGATGACTGTTTTATGTATTGGAATATTGTTTTCATCCATTGGATTCAAGTCGATAGAGATTATCACTTTTGCGCAAATCGCTAATGGACTCTTACTGCCCTTCATAGCTATCTTTTTGCTCTGGGCCATGAATCAAAAAGAAGTTTTAGGGAAATATGTAAACAGTACTCGGCAGAATATAATCGCAATCGTCATCGTGCTTATTGCCATTGGCTTAGGATTGAAAAGTATATTTAAAGTTTTATCTCCACTAATCTATGGATAGAGAACAGCTCAAATTAAACGCAGATATCGGCGAAGGACTAGGTAATGATGCATCCATCATGCCCTTCCTTGTGATGTGTAATATCTCTTGTGGAGCCCATGCAGGAGGTCTATCGGAAATAGAAAAAGCAATACGCTTAGCACAAAAGTATAGCGTCAAAATAGGAGCACACCCCTCCTATCCAGATAAAGAGCATTTTGGACGCAAGGTATTGAATATTTCTAACGAAGAATTATTTGATTCTCTAAGTAAGCAATTACATGATTTTCAAAAAATAGCCACTCGTCTAAACGAGAAAGTCAATCACATCAAAGCCCACGGTGCATTGTATCACCAAGTAATTGAAGATCAAAAAGTAAGAAGTATTTTTTTGCAAGCTATTGAAGAAAATTGCGATGATATAAAAATCGTTATCCCTGCTAGTTGTCACAATAAGAATGTATCTTTTGGAAAGCATCATCTATTGTACGAAGCTTTTTCGGATCGTCAATATCTACCCAATCTAGATTTGATGTCGAGGACAAATGCGGGTGCTGTAATAACCAAAACAGAAGATCTTGCTAGCCAATTGTATAAGATGTTGGATTGCGGAAAAGTATTCACTACCGATGGATCGTGGCAAGATATAGACTTTGACACCATCTGTGTACATGGAGATACAACAGGGATTGCAGAAAGACTTCCAAAAGCTATTGCTCTTGTAAAGAATCACAATTTGTAATGTTGAAAGTAAAAATTTCGAGATATAGTGTCAATGCGATATTGCTCAGCTGGCCAAAACAAATAAGTCCTTCCATTTTGAATGAAATGACCCAGTTCATTCGTACAGTCCAAAATGATAAGCAATCAATACGGGATATACATCATGCATATCATGAGGTACTCATTCAGTATAAAAAGAAAATTAAAAGTTTTCAAGTACTAGAACTAGACCTACAAAACACACTTAACAATCTTCAGAAAGTAAAGTCAAATGCCTCAAGCTTGTGGACAGTACCCGCATTGTATGATGAAGCACTAGTACCTGATCTACCATTATATTTACAGCAAAAAAAACTGCGAAAATCCGAGTTGATACAGCTACATACGGCTCCTGTATACACCGTATATTTCACTGGATTTTTGCCTGGGTTTTTATATCTAGGTGGTCTTGATAATGCACTAGCACTTGATAGAAAAAGCAAACCTAGTCCATTGATAAAAAAAGGAACAGTAGCCATTGGTGGATCTCAAACGGGGGTATATCCACAAGATAGCCCTGGTGGATGGTATGGTATCGGCTATACTCCCATCTCTTTTTTTGAGGCACAACAAGAGACACCCACTTGGGCAAAAACGGGTGATCTAATTAGATTTGAATCCGTGGATAAAAATGAAATCGAAAGAATCCAAAATGGAATATTAGACGGTACATACTCGTTAAAATCTACGCCCTATGAAAGCTAAACTACACATCATAAAGGCGGGTACATATGCTAGTATTCAGGACAAAGGCAGAACCAATTATGCAAAGTTTGGCATTCCTAAAAGTGGGTTCGTCGATAAGAAGACAGCTATAAAAATAAATAAACTACTTGGCAATAAAGCAAATGAAGCCGTGCTAGAGTGGATACAAATCGGTCCTGAAATAAAATTCTCACAAGCCACTCAAATCGTAATTAGTGACACTACGACAAAGACAACATTAAATGGTCATAGCATAAGGGCTCGAGAAATAATTCAAGTGCCCGAGAAAAGTACTCTTAGATTAGCTAATAATCCAAGTGTTGTCTATTCTTATCTAGCTATAAAAGGAGGATTCAAGACGGAAAAAATATTGAAGAGTAAAAGCATGCAAAAAGGGATTACCCCATCCCACTTTCTGAATGAAGGAGATGTGATACAATACGCTTCTTTAAAGAAGAAAAATGCTTTTATAAAACAGCCCAATTTTGACCTTCCTCCCATGCTTAAAGATACTTTAGCTCGTGCCATAGATACTTATCCTGGACCTGAATATGAACTCTTAGATGACATACAAAAGACTACCTTGGAGCAATACTTCACGCTTTCTAATCAACGAAACCGAATGGGCATGCAAGTAACAGAACAAATACCTAATCAACTGGCTTCCATGCTGAGTGTTCCGGTTATTCCGGGTACCGTCCAGCTCACCCCCTACGGTAAACTCATCGTATTAGGCAAGGACTGTCAGACCACTGGGGGGTATCCACGCGTTTTGCAACTGCCAGAAAAAGCATTAAGACAACTCTATCAAACCGCTCATAATGTGCGTTTTAGATTCAATATTATAGATTATTCATAATAGCTAAATTAGTAGTTGGGAGCATGACGACCATTCCATATCTAGGCTCGACACAAGGCATGGCAACGATAGGGAATGGAACCGTCACCGCGCTATCCATTATACCTTAGGCGCTAGACATCACGCCCTACAAGCCACGGTGCCATTCCTATCGCTTGCTTCTAGCGCACTCCGTTTGACTCGCTTGGACGCCTACGGCGAGTCGCACCGGCATGATAGACAATAGCAATAATCACGTGACGAAGAAATAGGATTTCTTTAGCTTCTGAATATCGCAACAATTGGGCCCTTAAAAGCATTTAATTAGTTGGAAATGATTGCTTATCTTAAGCGCATTCTTTCTCAATTAAGAATAGAAAACTATATTTCAAGTCAAGAAAAATTATGGCAGTAGATACAATGTGGACAGGGTCGGAAAAGTACCTCTGTGATAGAGAATTAGCTCAAGCCTTTCACATGGCGAGAGTCATTGGGATGCCGCTTCTAATAGAAGGAGAGCCCGGTACAGGAAAGACGGAACTTCCTCTACAATTTGCGCAGGATATGGATTTAGATTTATTTGTATACCCAGTGGGATCAAAGAGTTCAGTAGATCAATTTGTAGCTAAATTTGACCACGTAAAGTATTTGAGAGATTCTCAAGTAGAAATCTTAAATGCACAACGTGATGAAAAAGGTATGAAGAGTAGTCTTTCTACTGGAGGTCGTCATACCGAAAATTTACAAGACTATGTACTTAAGGGACCAGCTACCAAAGCATTTAGCACGCCCAATTCAGTATTGCTGATAGATGAAATAGATAAGGCGCCAAGGGAATTCCCTAATGATCTACTCTATGCATTGAGCCATAGAAAATTGGTAATGCCAGAGAGCGGTGAGATCATAGAAGTAAAGGAAGAAAATATGCCTGCCATAGTAATCACCAGTAATCGTGAACAAGAGTTACCTACGGCCTTTAAAGGAAGATGTGTGTATCATTACATATCATTTCCTCCAAAAGAAACGATGCATGAGATCGTAGAAAAACATTATCCAAAAATGAATGATGAGCTTCAAGATAAGTGCATCAATCTATTTTACCAGATGAGAAGCTTAGGTTTAGAAAGAGCACCAGCTACGAGAGAGCTGCTGTCTTGGATTAAATACCTAAATTCTTTTAAAAAAGCAGAAGCCTTGACCAAAGTCAATAAGGTAGAAGGCATGGGGGTACTTATCAAAAATCAAAAGGACTTACAAAAAGTACAAACAAGGTTAATGGGTAAAAATCCAAACAATAATTAATCCTTATGTTTGATCAATTACCAGAAACGTTTAGAGCTTATAAATTAAATGCAGATGTGCGTACACTACTGCAATTGAGACAAGCTATGGATAAAGGCTTGGTCAAAACGGTAGGTGACCTATATTATGTATTAAAGGGCCTAGTGACAACTTCACCTACAGACATAGGTCCATTCTCAAAGGCCTTTTATGCGCATTTCTTATCTATTGATATGGTGCCGGGAGAGTCCCTAGAAGATGCTGTAGTCCGAAGTGGCACCTTCAAAGAGTGGAAAGACAAATTGGATGATGATGAGAAACTGGATATTCCTGATGTTGATTTAGTCAATCAATTTTTAGATGAAGTACATACTACATCTTACGACATCAAAAACTTTCTATCTGGACAAGATATATTAGACAAAAGGAACCCTGATTTAGAAGATAAAGAAGGTGCTATAGATAACGCACCTGCTGATAGAAACAATATCCTAGATAGAATGGCGGACTATAGAGACGTACCTTTGGAAGATCTACTCAAAAGAATGCGAGAGGTCGCTAAACGTCAAAAGACACGACATGAAGGCGGAGAGTACTGGATAGGTTCTGGAGGAGTATCTCCGTACGGTAATGGCGGTGCAGCAGCTGGCGGAGTCAGAGTCGGTGGATCAGGTGGTGGTAAGATGGCTAGAGCAGCAATCAATAATAGAGACTTCTACCCTGTCGATGCGAAGGCTCCTTTGAAAGATGACAATATAGACGCTGCCTTAGCTGCCCTTAAAGGAATTGAAGAGGGAAGCTCAGAAATCATCCTTGATGTCCCACTAACTATCAAAGAAGGCCTCAAACAAGGAGGTATCTTTCTCCCCATAGAAAAAGAAAAAAGACAACAACGCATCCAAGTAATTCTAATGATAGATAATGGTGGCTGGTCGATGTCTCCCTATATCCGAACCGTCCAAAAGTTATTTGCTAAAATGAAGACTCGTTTTGCGCATGATCTGAGGACCTATTACTTTCACAATACGATCTATGGTGGACTGTATTCTGATGCCGCGAGGACCAAGTTTGTAGACCTAGATATGGTTAACTTACAAGACAAAAACTACACGGTATTTGTTATTGGTGATGCGGACATGGCTCCCTATGAGCTACATAGGAATAGTATCCGAGATTGGCAAAAACTGAGTAAGCATTTTAACCGGATGGCTTGGCTAAATCCTATGACTGAAAATGAATGGTATGGCTCTATGACTTGCTCTGTGGTGTCCCAAATTTTTCCCATGTTTGAATTGACGCCTGCTGGCATCGAAGCTGCTATTTTGGAAATGAATCGAAAACGAAGTTTTAATGATCAATGAGACCATGTAGAATTTTCAATGAACAATGGGGACATTCACCATATGGAATTTTCAATGAAAAATATCCATTGTGAATTCGTAATAGATTAACATCTACACTTTTTAATTAAAAAAGAGCCCCTGAGTACATTTGCTGTTTATGGTTTAGCGAAGGCACCCCTGGGGCTACTGAATATAAATAAGAGTTATCTTGTAGGTATATCGTTTAAGGCAAGATGGTCATTATCGGAGATCGTAGTGAGTCTCCTAACTCTATTAGCTATGTATTTTTTTTTCGGATGAGGGATCGTAAGTATGCTGAGGTACGAAGCAGACCAAGGCGCCCTTAGGCAGTCGAAGGTCCGAAGCGAACGCGGAGTACTGAAGAGCCCGACAGCGACCTAGACAGAATTTGTATAGCAGGTCGTGCTGGCATTCTGTCTAGGTCGGTGGCATCCCCAAATCACCTTACTTCAATAAAGAAATATTTCCTTGAGAAGAAAAACTATCTCCATTGGTACAAGTAGCTGTAAATATGTATCCAAAAACATCTGGATTTAAAGGCTTTCCTTCGAATGTGCCATCCCAAGTTTGAGTCTGATCTCTTGATTCAAATACACGCTCTCCCCATCGATTATAGATCGCTAGATACATCTCTACTATCTGATTTCCATCCACTCGCAACTGGTCATTTAGATCATCTCCATTGGGGGTGAATGCGTTGGGTACGAAAACAAAAGGTTCGGCACATGGTGTATCTGCTGGAATAACAACTACCGCCAAAACAATAGAGCATCCATTTTCATCGGTAACGATTACTTCAAAATTAACTTCTTCTTGAAGTATGAAAGTCGGATTGGCACTCGATGGATCATCCAATAAAGCAGCAGGAGTCCAACTGTATGTAAAGTTTTCATCTTCTGTAACGCTTAATGTAACGGGTTGACCTGTAATCAAATCTGAAGTAGAAATAGTGGCTTCAACCTCATTAGCTAAATTAGTCACCTCTACATCAAAAGTAATCTCATCACTGCAACCAAATTCATTGTTTGCAGTCAAGGTATATGTAGTAGATTCAGTAGGCGAAACTAAAATACTAGTTTCGCTCAAAAATTCATCAATCTGATTTTCTGGAGACCATACATATTCTGATGGAATTTCATCACTAAGAACAAACGCACTTAATTCCGTCTCGTCGCTCATGCAAAGATTAATGCTAGAATTCTCTCCTTCAATTTCAAGTAGTCTGCTTGTGCTAAAGAACTCTACGACTTCGCTTCCACAACCAAACTCATTGTTAACCATAGCGAAATAAGTAGTGCCTGTGCCGGGAAAAGTCACAATAGTAGCGTCTGTCGAAATAATATCCGTGAAGGATGGGTCGTCATACCAAACTACCGTTTCTCCTGCACCAAGGTTAACGGAAAGCTGTCCCTGCTCGGTGCATATATCTTCTTGTCCTAAACCATCAATACTAGGAACAGGTGTATCGAAAACATTGACTGAAACAGTACGCTGGACACTACATGTATCTATGGATATATTGGTAATAGTAACTGTATACACTTGGCTCGCTTGAGCATCCATTAACAGTGGATTTGGGCTCGTAGGATCATCTAGATTATCAACCGGAGACCATAGATATTCGAATTGTTCGTCAGGCTCTTCATTCAAGAATATATCTTCACCCATGCACACATTGAGCATGTCGTCGAAAGCATTCTCATCAATGACAATCAAGTCAACAGGAAGTGATTGTGGCGTCAATAATTCTACTTGACATCCAGAAGACGTGGTAACTGTGAGTGTAGGATTCAAGGTCGTAGTCTCATCAATTGTAATGATAGGATTTTGCTCATCGCTTGTCATTCCATTACCAAACACCCAATCCCAGGCAACAATATCTGCTCCAATAATAGTAGACAAATCCATAAATTGCAATTCTGCTTGATTGCCGCATGTCAAAAAGGCTACATCAAAATCAACGTCAACTTCCTCAGTCGGCACAATTACATTCACCTCGCGAGTTATCACACAAGGTCCTAGTTCTGAATTGCTAATCGCAACTGTATAGGTTGTACTAACATCAGGGTTAGCTATAGGATTTGCTGTATTTGCATTATCAAGTCCAGTAGCTGGTGACCATACGTAGGTCAAACTAGGATCTGCATTTGGATTTAATGGAGTTGGTTCTCTATCGCAGATTGTAAGTTCTACTTGGTCCAATGCAAAACTAATAACATTAATTTCTTGCTGGGATGAAGCACTTGACTCACATCCGTTCTCTGCAGTTACAATTAGTTGTACATTTAAAGTACCTGCGTCATCTATAGTAATCAAAGGATTTTCAAGTTGAGATGTTTGAGAGGAGTTTATACTTTGTCCTGCCTGCTCAAATGTCCAACTAAAATCGATCAAAGCCGCATCGGCATAACTAGAGTTATTTATAAACTGAATTTCTATAGGACTCGACCCATCGCAGGATAAGATCTCAAAATCAAAATCTACTTGTACTTCTTCTGAAGGAACAACGAGTGTAAACTCCTGCTCTACTATACAGCCTGTAACTCCATCAGTAACCGTCACTTGATATGTAGTGGTCTCCAAAGGGGTAGCAATTGGAGAAGCACCTAAAGTGGTATTGAGCCCAGTAGCTGGCGACCAAACATAAGAGTAGGCATCTGAACCATCAGGGTTTAATTCTAAAGATGAACCCAAACAAACTAAAGTGTTGTCGCTAGGCAAGTTAAGCTCTACGAGATCTACATCTACATCCTGGACAAGTGTTTCTGTACAACCATCTTCGGTTGTAACTGTAAGGCTTACCACAAGATCATCTGCAGAAGAGAAAGTGAGCAAGGGGTTTTGCTCATCGCTCGTGATTCCGTTTCCAAAATCCCAATCCCATGAAACAATATCTCCTTCAGAATAAATAGACTCATCGTTGAATTGAATGGTAGCATCGCCAATACAATTGTCAAATGCTAAAGAGAAAGCTGCTTCCAAAGGCTGAGCAGGAACAAATACGGTTACTTCTCTTTCCACCTCACATCCTGATATAGGGTCTAAAATAGTTACGATGTAACTAGAGGTATTAGTCGGGGATGCTAAAGGACTTACAACATTAGTAGCACTCAGCTCCGTTGGTGGTGACCAAGTGTACGTATATAGTACATTTCCATTTGGATTCAATAAGACTGGATCACCATTACAAGCCGAAATTTCTTCATCAATGAAAGATACATCTAACACGTTTGATCCAGATAGATCAAGTACATCTTCAAATATCTCTTCACAGCCAAATTCAGATACTAGTGTCAAGGTGAATGGATATAATCCACCAGCCTCGAATGATACTTCGATACTTTCGCCTGACTCGACAATACCATTCTCAAATGTCCATGTTAAAGAAACGATGTCTCCTGAAATTGCTGTACTACTATTTGTCAAGATAAGAGATATTTCATCTCCACAATTCAACAATTCACTTATAAAACCAAAGTCAAAAAATGTTTCTGCAACTTCTATATTCAATACTACGTCCTCAAAATCACATACAACAAAATCTTGGGGAGTAAGTGTGACGGTATAACTTCCAGGACCTGGAAAAGTAAAAGCTACGTTTGTATTTCCAGGTAGTATAGTTCCATCATCAAAAATTAGATTGTAATTTCCGATGTTAATATGACTACTAGAAAATAGCACAGTGTTTGGATCACAATTATCTCTATTGACAGCTATATCAGATTCTGTAATGGCTATATCAGAAACAACATTTACTTCAAAAGTATCAATACGTTCACAACCAAATTGATTCGTAATAGATGCAAAGTATACATTTTGACCTATGCTCAATGGTTCTAGAGTAGCATTCAATGTTCCCTGTCCAGAAATCACAGAGCCCGCAGGTCCCCAAGTAATAGATACATCATCTACAAGGTCATCATTGCTAGCAGACACTGCTATAGCATTATTCAAACAAGCTTGGTCTGGAAATACATCTAC
>JALZVN010000366.1 GCA_023299965.1 Saprospiraceae bacterium
TATTTTCAAAAACATAAAATTGGTCGTTTAGATAGACTTCAATGAAATCGTTGGAAGGATTGCTTATTCCATAAGAGGCGAACAAGCTATAACTGCCATTAGGTTGACATGCCAAGGAATCGACTTCGATAAATTCTAATGCGCAGTTGTTTTCATTGCTACAATTTGGAGCTGGATATTCTAGTACCCTACAGCAACTCGGTATTTCATTTAAACAAAGCGTAACGATATCGAAATCACTTTGTGTTCTTGGAAAAATTCCTTCAATGGTAAATGTAGAAGTGGTGTCAGCTGCGCGTATGTAGTTGACACCATTTATAGTAATGTCAACAATAGAAGATGTAAAGAGATTAGTATCGTAAAAAGCGGTAAGATTATAGCTGCCGTCAGCATTGCAGCTTGTGTCTTGTATCTCAATAGATTCAATAATGCAAGCACTATTTTGTCCGCAATCGGAGATGTCAAAAGTGAAATCTTGGCAACATTCGTGAAAGTCAGAGCATGCAGTCAATAAGATCTCAGTACCTGGAATATTCGGAGTCAATCCCTCTAATCTAAAGTCTGGTTCTCCGTCAGTGTGTGTGCCAACAAAAACACTATCCAAGAATATATCTACTGGTCCGTTTGGGTCTCTACTTTCAAATGTGAATGTATAGGTGCTATCTTCTTGACAATCATAACTAAAACCAAGAGAAATGAATTCGCAAGGGATACATTTAAAATCATTTAAAATTAAAGTGTCTGCGCATAATGGATTATTCACATCTCTGAGTATAAATATGTAGTCCTGTACACTAGGAGGTTGTAAAAAGAATCCAAAAGCGGTAAGATTTGAACCCTCTAGAGTGTCATTTGTGATAAATTGTTCCTCTCCATTTAAGGTTAGCTCTAACTCTGAATTAATATTGAGGGCCGAATACTCTAAATTAAAAAATAAACCTTCAATATTGCAATCAAAGCTATAATTTGATATTTATATAGAGCATTCATTTGACTGTTGGTCAAGGTCAAAATCTACTGTTGTTAATGAGTTTGCCTGAAGGGAATATGCAATGAGTGGTAAAGAAAGTAAGATTAATATATTGTGCATCATAAATTTGTTTCTGATCATCTGACTAAAGTTTATGTTAAGAATCTGCTTTCTTAAAAATTCGAACAAGCTACTGCATGTATAAGATTCTATTTGTTCCCGTTTTGCTGCATGGCATCTGTAAAGAAATATAATTCGCAAAACAAATTACTCGATTTAAAGCTATTTTTTGCCTAATTTATGTATTTAAGTTCCACTACATGAGTAATAAATTATTTAGAGTAGATGGCAAACAAAAAAAGGGAGATAAAATATTGCATTTTACCTCCCTCTTGAATCCATATAATTGAGTTATATCTTTATAAATCGCCTATTCATAACACGATTATCATTTGTAAAGAATTGGATGGTGTACAAGCCGTTTTGAAAGTTTGATACGTCTAAGCCTACGTCTTTTAAGGACTCGATTTGCTTTATTGTTCTACCTAAGTTATCTACGATCGTTAAACCAATAATATCTTGTGGGATATCGTTAACATAGATCATATCTCTAGCAGGATTAGGACTTATAGTCACTCCATCAAGAAGAGAATTGTCTACAACAGAGTTTGTTAAGCAATTTGGCTTTTGGAATGTATACATAGCACAGCAATCTTCAACCACATCGTTTAAACAAATAGTAAGTTCTTCCATTACACTATTTCCTGACGATAACATCCCTGTCATTTTTATAGGTAAGGAAGCCGTATTCGCAATCATCATCACTTCACCGTTGACCATACAAGTAAACGCTAATTCTTCCTCTCCTTCAAATTCGAAATCTAAGAACATTTCATATTCTTCATTGCTACTACATTCAATATTAGTAACCTCAATGTTTGTGATTGAACACCT
This sequence comes from Saprospiraceae bacterium, assembly GCA_023299965.1. Classification (GTDB taxonomy): domain Bacteria; phylum Bacteroidota; class Bacteroidia; order Chitinophagales; family Saprospiraceae; genus JALZVN01. Next base: position 1,925 of record JALZVN010000366.1, read on the forward strand.
CAGTTCCGTATTACAATCCGGGATAAGGAATTCGATCATTTTACAGCAATCAGTTTCATTGTTTGAGCATATTTCAATAGTATCGTAATCTGAATTGTCGCTTCCATCTACGTTTTCAATAGTTATTAATCCATTATTGTTATATAGTTCTGCACCACCACCATTTACACTTACTCTTACAAATTCATCATCAGAGTTATTGAGGCTGTAGGTGATGGTCAAGTTATAGGTCTCATCATCATTACAATTTGTAGAGACAATATCAATTGCTTCTAACACACATGGTTCGTCAATGATACAATCTATTGGTAAAGCCTTTGTTTTTACAAAACAATTCTCGTCATTTGCATTCTTAATTGATGCAACAAAACCATTGTTTGTTAAATTAGTATCATCGATAGTCAGTACTACTGGTTGGTCATTCACGTCAAATAGTCCTAAAAGATTACCTCTAGTGTCTCTGATGCGTACAGTATCTAATCCAGAGTATTCATATGTAAGGCTTACTTCATACTGACCATCATCAAGGCACTTATACTGCACAGCTGCATTTGATAAAAGGCATGGGTCTACTGGAGTACAGTCAACTTCGATATTTAATGTTGTTGAACAATTCGTTCCTTCAAGTGTGAAATTGAAGTCGCCCTGTAAATTTATCGGATTGTAAAAGTCAATATGACGAGTATTAGAAGAGCCAAAGTGACTATATAAACCAATAAATTGACCAGTAGCTGCATGTGTTACCAAATACTTTGCACCTTGTGTATCTCCGTTGTTTGTCAAATTAATTGCTACGTGATATGTGGCTCCGCTATTTTCGCATTCATGATGCATTACTTTTGCCGTTAGTTCACAATCTATGCAATCGATAGTTTGCAGTGCTGATATTGCTGAGCATTCATCGTTACCTGAATAAGTCACTACAAATCCAACTGCGCGGCTATCAGTATCTTGCAAGACTACATCTACGTTAATTGGTTGTTGAGCTGCGTCGAATAAGCCATAATCATTCCCATTCATATCTTTAATATTAACCGTACCTGAAAATTCTGTTTCATAATCAAATTCAATATTAGCTACGAAATTATTTGCGTTTATACATTCTGTTTCAAAATTAACATTTGTAATGTAGCAAAATGGAATAGAGCAATCAACTTGTGCAGTGGTTGTTGTTTCGCATACTCCACTAGCATCACTTATTGTAAAACTACCTTGCAGATCAGTGGGCAATGTTACTGAAATTGTTCTAGGAGTATTAGGGTTGTAATTGTTGAAAAGTCCAATGAACTGACCCGTTGCAGTATGTGTTAGCGTATAGTCTTCCATGCTAGATGAACCTGTATTGTTTACTTCTAAAGTAAGCTGATATTGTAGATCGCCTGGTATACAGTCTGCAGAAATAGTTGTTGCTTCTAATGCGCAATCGAAGCACTCTATTGTTTGTAAATCAGATTCGCCAATGCACGCTAAATCTTGTATAGATGTAAGAATAAACCCAAATTCACGGCTATCTGTATCTTGTAAACTTACTTCTACATTTAACGGCTGTTGAGCTGCATCGAAATTTCCATAATCATTACCATGGACATCTCTTACCGAAACCATTTCAATGATTTCTGCCTCATAATCAAATCCTATACTTGCTCTATAGTTGTTTGCATCAATGCATTCTGTTTCGAATTCAATGTTAGAAATATAGCACAAAGGCACAGAGCAATCTACTTGAACATTTATAGTTTGCTCACAAGTAAGGTTGCTGTCACTAATTGTAAAATCACCTTGCAAATCAGTTGATAACGTCATGGCAACTGTTCTTGATCTTTGTGGAGCATAGTTATTAAACATTCCTATAAATCGACCTGTTGCATTATGCGTAATTATAAAATCATCGATTACAGATGCACCGACACTTTGTATCTCTAAGGTAAGCCGATAGGTGTCAGCACCTGGTGTACAAACTGCTGAGGTAAACGTTGCATCTAGATCACAACTATAACAGGAGACTGTTTTTTGTTCAGATGTAGTAGAACAAGTCGTGTCCTGTGGATTTCTTAATGTAAAGCTTAGTACATTTGAAACCTGGTGCGCCAAAGCCACCTCTACTCCTAATGGTTGTTGGTCTGCTTGAAACTGACCATAGTTTTGACCATGTTGATCGATAATGACAACTTTGTCTCCAGGTAAACCTTCATAGTCAAATTCAATTAAGGCTAAAACATTGTCTGTATCAAGGCACTCAGTTTGAAAGTCGATATTCGATATAGAGCATGGAATTATTGGGGCACAATCATTGGAAGCAGTTATTACAGCATGACATAAGCCTGTTGCGTCAAAGATTGTAAATTCCCCTTTTCTATTGAAAGGAAGCGTTAATTCGATAAATTGTGTTTGACTATTAGGGTCGCCAGTAAATGGGCCAAATTGTTCTTGTGATGCAGTATGCTTAACATAAAATTCCGATGACTGCGTTGTTCCATTTTTTATAACTTCTAGTTTGAGTTGATACTGATTTGTATCTTCAATGCAGTCCGTAGAAATAACATTGGTCTCAATTTCACAACCATTACAAAAAACACTTACTATGGGACTTTGTGCACTGCAGCTAGCGTTATCTTTACGAATAATAATAAAACTTGCTTCATGCAATAAAGCATTAGGTACTAAGACGTCTAATAGTATGGGTTGTTGATTCGGGTCGTAGAGTCCGTAGTCGTTTCCATTCAAATCTTCGATATTAACTAATTCATTTGCTTCTAGAGTATGATCAAATGTAAGAGATGCGCTAAAGTTGAATGCATCGATACAAGCTGTTTCTAGATCAACATTCGTAATACATGATTGACTGAAAATTGTAAATGGGAAACCTACTAATAAGATAAAGGTGTAGAGTGAATTTAAATTCATTTACTAGATATTTTAAGTGGTTATAAAATTGGTTTAGTTATAAATCAATAAAAATGATTTCTACTAAAACTTGGGGAGAGAATAATAAGTGGAGGAGAGATTAAATCAATTTTTATGAACGAATTGATTTTTTTTGATTCAATAAATTGTGTGTTGTTGTTTATTGATAAACCAAATATGGATTTTAATAAAGGAGGAAATATCTTTTTTTTGTGAAACGAGTGACAAAATCTAACAAGGGCTATATAAGCAATTTTATATATCTATAAGTCTAACTTCGCCTTGACGGTAAATTGTTATGTCATATTCAGTCTATATTTTCAGCTTCATTGAATCCGAAGAGTATACGTTAGACTACAGTTTGGGTGTGACAATTTTAAACATCAAATTTTGAATTTGTAAACAAAAAAATAAGATTAAATAAGTAATAAGTAGCCAACTTTTTTTGTTTTTAATGTCTATGTTTTGTTAGAAATTAAAATCAATAGACACAAACTCCATTAACATTTAAACATCCATATTTATACATGCCTTCAATATAGACCTGTAGCGACATTTCCTGATGACTAAATCTATACTAGAATTATTGAGCAAGGAAAAGGAAGCAAAATATACATAGATCCACCTAATAGTGAAATCCTAAAATGGGTGAGCGGTAGGAATGATGAGGCTATTTGATAGGGTAGGTGCTAAGGAGCCTCAGACCGAAGCAGGCGCATTTTTCTTGCGCATGAAGAAGGTCCGCAGCGAATGCGGAGTCATGGATGGCGCGACCCTTGACGACCTGTTAGATCTCAATCTCATGGATAAGATCTATAAGGTCGTCAAGGGGCACCCCCAAAACATCTTAAGAGTAAGTATTATGCTTCGTCTTCTTCAACGATAAGTTCGATAGGTGTAAGCATAGGTAAAGACATCAATTTTTTCTCTTCACCGCTTACGCTCCACATACGAAGGAATCCTCCGCTTGCTTCTGCCACATGCTTCGCAAATGAAGTGTAGCTACTATAAAGCGATGCGCCGATCGGATTAGGTAACTTAGCCAATGGTTCATTGAGTAGCATTAGCTTTTCTGCCAATAGCTGTGTACGTGGGTCAGTCTCTTTAGGCAATGCTAATATCTCAGCATTCAAGTCCTCTGAAAAGGTCTTGCCTACATGCTTAAAGAATTCATTTAGTAACTCATCAGAGGCATACGATCGGATCTTAGTCAACTTGCTCGCCCATGCAGTCTCGGCAGTATCAATCATTCCATCCGCACCCGCTATCAGTACAGTAATCTGTGCAATGGCATCTATAAGTTGCTTTTTTTGAGTATCATCAATCCCAGTAAAATTGTCCAGCATTTTAATATTTTATTTTTTGTTTAAATTCACTTTCCCAAACCTCAGATTTTTGACTTTTAGGCTTTAATATCAACTTATTGAGCCCTTGTGCAAAAATTAGTGGTAAAAACCGTGCAAAGATACATTTTGATGTATTTCTTTGTGTAGATTTTCCAACTTTTCACAAAATTCAAGCAATTGGCT
>JALZVN010000367.1 GCA_023299965.1 Saprospiraceae bacterium
TACTTGAAAAAATCTATTCCCACATCTTCAAGATTACAGGGTATAAGCTGTAGATTAGCAGTCATATTCAAAATCTGAAAGCATAGCCTCTATGATAATTGTACAAGATATACTCGTAAGTGATGACGTGATTAGCAAACAGTTTCTGTGCAATCTAAAATCATGCAAGGGAGCCTGCTGCTGGGAAGGGGACTGGGGTGCCCCACTCATGGAAGAGGAGAAGGAAATTTTAGATAAAATATACCCTAAGATCAAAAGCTACCTCACCGAAGAGGGTAGAAAAGTCATAGAGGAGAAAGGGGCTTATGCCTACAATGAGGAACCTGCTGAGTTTGGGACTGCACTAATAGAAAATAAAGCTTGTGCATTTATGACTAGGGACGAATTGGGCATTGCACATTGTGGTATAGAGCAAGCTCATAAAGATGGAATTATAGACTTCAAAAAGCCCATCTCCTGCCATTTATACCCGCTCCGAGTCAGCAAAGATGAAAATGTTGGCTTTGAGGCCCTAAACTATGACAAGTGGGACATTTGCAGTGCCGCTTGTGATCTTGGCAAAAAGGAGCAACTACCAGTGTATATTTTCGTACAAGATGCTATCAAGCGGAAGTACGGGGATGACTTTTATGAAGAATTGCATGCTGCAGCGATTCATTTAGGTTAATTTTCGCGCTTTTACAAGATGATATAATTTGAACTTTGAGCTCGATTAATGAGCAATTTAAGGACTCAACATTTGTCCCTCTTCTAGAATTTTGGTTTGCAAAAGCTAAGATTTATAGATTTGACAATATATAAGTCCTTATAGCCAGCATTATTAGTCCGTTATTTGGCTAAAAGTCAAGCGCAATAGGCTTTTCCGGTTTGAATTTAATCTGTAATAGTTGTACCTTCGCACACATTTTTCGAATTTAGCATAATTAAATAAACTCATTATAAAATGGCTTTAATCAGCAGTATACGTAACAGAAGTTGGATCCTGATTGTCTTTATTGGTATCGGTTTGGCATCATTCATCATGATGGATATGTTCAATAGTAATACCGGTGCATTTGGCAACCGTCCTACTAACAGCCTTGGTTCTATCAATGGACAAGATATTGATTACAACAAAGTAAGAAGAACGGAAGAGGTATTTTACCGTGGCGCCACAGGAAACACCTATGGAATCAAAAATCAGCTTTGGAACTACTACTTAGAGAAATCATTGCTCGAAGACGAAGGCAGAAAGCTAGGTATTGATATCGGAACAGAAGAATTAAACGATTTGATGTTCGGTACAAATCTGAGCCCTGTAGTACAGGCTATATTCAGAAATCCTCAGACGGGGCAGGTCGATTTGGCAAGAATAGCAGAAGTAAAGGATCAAATCCAGAATGATAGAAGTCAAATCAACGAACCATATATAGAAGAGTTGGTCGGTCAAGTAAAGAAAGAGCGAATGCAACAGAAGTACACTTCTTTGGTCTCTCAAGGTTTCTATACGCCTAACTGGATGGCAGAGCAATTTGGTGCTGAAAACAATACCTTTTTTGATTTCAACTATGTAAAAATACCTTTCAGTGATGTAGACGATAGTCAAGTAAGCGTGAGCGATGAGGACTATAGCAACTACCTTACTAAGAATAAGGCAACCTACATGTCGGATGAAGAAACACGTAAAGTAAACTACGTAACGTATGACATCTATCCATCTGCAGCGGATTCTGCTAAATATTTAGCGGATCTTCAAGGGAGGCTACAAGCATTTCGTACTGCTCCTAGTGATTCTACTTTTGTGATACAGAATGGAGGCACTATGAATAATGGGTATGTGAAAGGGAACTCTTTGTCTCCTGAAATAAAAAATGACATGGTTAATCTTCCAGTTGGATCTGTAGTAGGACCTTACCTAGAAGGAACTGCGTACAAATTGGCTAAGGTGTCTGATCGTAAGTTAGTGGCTGATTCTGCTAGAGCTCAAGTAATCTTGATCTCTGCTACGGATGCTACTTCTTTTGGAGCGGCATTTACTAGAATAGACAGTATCAAAACTGCTCTAGATAACGGAGCTAACTTTGACAACCTTGCATCACAAGTGAGTATGGACCAAACGACTGCTGATAAGGGTGGAGATATCGGAATGATTGCGCTCAACTCCATTGCTGGTCCTTTACATGACATGATATTTTACGAAGCAAAGGAAGGAGAAGTAAAAACAGTATTGAATGCTGCTGGTGCCGTGCTGGTCAAAGTAAATAAGAAAGTATTCAACTCTAATGAACAAAGTGTAAAAGTAGCTTACTTGACTAGATCTATCACACCAAGTGATGAAACTCAAAAAGTGACAAGAGAAGAGGTTCAAGAATTTGTAAACACACATACCACGGCAGCTGACTTAGAAGCATTAGCCTCTAGCAATCCTAGACTGCGTGTCCAAACTACCACTAGCTTATCAAGAAATGATTTTGAGCTTCCAGCTTTAGGTCAAGATCCATCTTCAAGGGATTTGATCAGATGGGCTTTTGAAGGCAACACCAGCGTAGGTGATTTGTCTCCTGATTTTTACATTTACAGATATAGTAATCCTGTGACGTACGAAAATTATGATTCAAAATATGTGATTGCTTCTTTAGCTAGTGTTCAAGCGGCAGGGATGCCATCTGTAGACAACATGAAGTCTGAATTAGCGCCACTAGTAATAAATGAAAAGAAAGCTGCGGTAATAGCTAGTTCTGCTAATGGCAAAGATCTAGCAGCAATTGCTAGCCAGTATGGTACTTCTGTTGACAACTTGACGAACATCTCGGCTGCCTTCTCAAATATCAAGGACATCGGAAATGAACCTAAGGTTATCGCGGCATTGAGTAATCTGCAAAACAATCAGATCTCAACTCCTATACATGGCGCAAATGGTGTTTACGTGCTACAGTTAACCAATAAAACGGAAAGTAATGCAGGATTGGACCTTGCGAATCTGAAGCGTGTACAGTCTACACAGCTTAAAGGCATTACTAGAACAGCCTTAATGGAAGCCCTAAAAGAGGGTGCTGAAGTTACCGATAACAGATTTAAACTATACTAAACCAAAGGTTTAGACAAAATATTAAATCTTTTGGCACAATATTTACATTAGAATGCACGATTGGAACACCAATTTCATTCGTGTAAGTATTGTGCAAAAAGGCATTTTTTCCTTATATTTAGCGCCCCAAGCTTCCTACCCGATTGATGTTTTTGTTGATCCCTAATTATTACTATTATTTAATTCAAATTAAACGACCATGAATATTGCTGTAGTTGGAACAGGATATGTAGGACTAGTAACAGGAACTTGCTTTGCTGAGACTGGTAACAACGTTACTTGTGTAGACATTGACAAGGCTAAGGTAGAAAAAATGAAAAATGGGATTGTTCCTATTTTTGAACCTGGCTTAGAATTACTTTTTGAAAGAAACGCGAAGCAAGGAAGACTTCATTTCACCACTAATCTTGAAGAAGCTATTAAAGATGCGGAAATCATCTTTTTAGCATTACCAACGCCTCCAGGTGAGGATGGATCTGCTGATCTATCATACATCATGGGTGTAGCAAGAGACTTATCTTTTATCATCAAGGATTACAAAGTAATCATTGACAAAAGTACAGTACCAGTAGGAACAGCAGAAGCTGTCCATAGCGAGTTAGCTGCTAATTTAAAGGAAGACATGTTTGATGTAGTTTCAAATCCTGAATTCCTAAGAGAAGGTGTAGCTGTAGATGATTTCATGAAGCCAGACAGAGTAGTTATCGGTACTTCTTCTGCAAAGGCAAAAGCCATCATGCAGCAATTATATGATCCATTTGTAAGACAAGGAAATCCTATCATCTTTATGGATGAACGTTCTGCTGAGATGACTAAGTATGCTGCAAACTCATACTTGGCTACTAGAATCTCATACATGAATGAAATTGCAAACTTATGCGAAGCTGTCTCAGCCAACGTTGATATGGTTCGTATGGGAATGGGTAGTGACAGTAGAATTGGAAAAAGATTTTTGTTCCCAGGTGTTGGATATGGTGGAAGTTGTTTCCCTAAGGATGTTCAAGCATTAGCAAAGACAGCTGGAGAATATAACTATGACTTTAAAATATTAAAGTCTGTAATGCAGGTTAACAAGAAGCAGAAGACGATCCTTTCACAAAAGATGATCAACTACTTCGGAGGCGACCTTAAAGGTAGAACGATCGCAGTATGGGGTCTTGCTTTTAAGCCTAACACGGACGATATCAGAGAAGCACCAGCGCTTTACATAATGGATGAATTGATCGAGGCAGGAGCTAAGATTAAGGTTTTTGATCCAGAAGCAATGGAAAACGTAAAGGAAATATATGGAGATAAGCTTACCTATGCTGAAAATCAATATGATGCAGTAGATGGAGCTGATGCTTTAGCTATCATTACAGAATGGAGCGTGTTCAGAACACCTGATTTCGATAAAGTAGCAGAAGCCTTAGGCAACAGAGCGATCTTTGATGGTAGAAATTTATACGATTTGCACAAAATGAAGAGTTTGGATATTCACTATGAATCTATAGGAAGAAGTCCTATCTTAATGCGTGCTTATTCTGCTTAGAATAGCAAACCACACATTATTATAATAATAGTAAAAGCCTATCTTGTGTATCAAGATGGGCTTTTGCCATTATATAGGTATAAGGACTAATAATCTATTCTAGAAACTAATTCGTTTTCAATCTCTATTAGTATTAAAAATAGTATAATTGTAACCTAGCTGCTAGATTTAATCGGTCTCACACGTAATCAAACTCGTTTATCTCCGTTAAAACATTATATCATGAAAAACCTAAGCTTTTGCATTTTTGCGCTACTTCTGATATTTGCTTGTTCGAGCAAATATGAACTCGTTGAAAAACGTGATGAAAACGGCAATCTCACAGAATCATTCCAAATCGATAAAGAATCTGGTTTTATAGAGGGTGTTCATTACAGTTACTATTCAGATGGAAAGGTAGAACAACAAACAGATTATAAGGAAAACAAAATAAATGGAAAACGCACTCTCTTTTATGAGAATGGGGACACCTTGATCATTGAGACCTATAAAGATGGAAAATACGCAGGGCTCTATAAAAGTTTTCACCCCAATGGCGTTTTAGAGTCAAGAGGGAACTATGAATCCGGGATGATGAACGGAAAATGGGATTTTTTCTATGACAATAACCAACTCAAAGAGGCAGTTGAGTTTCAAGGAAATGAGGAAAATGGTCCTTTCATAGAATACCACAAGAATGGAAAAATAAAAGCTAAAGGAACCTATAAAACGACAGAGCAAAATATAGATGGAGATCGCGAACATGGTCCACTAGAGCTCTATGATGAAAGTGGAACTTTGATAAAAAAAATGGATTGCAATCTAGGAATTTGCAGAACCACTTGGACAAAAAAAGAATCCTAAAAAAGGAATATGAATAAAAGAATACTCTGGACTTTACTCATTATTTGGACTAGCTTACTTTCAGGCATAGCGCAAGTAGGTGGGGAGCACGTTTACGAATTTCTCAATCTAAGTTCTTCTGCTAGAGTTACTGGATTGGGAGGGATAGTTATTGCAGTGCAAGATGATAGTGACGTAGCGCTTGGCTACAATAATCCTGCAGCACTTAATCCTAGCCAGCACAATGCCTTGGCTTTTAATTACAACTTTTATTTAGCAGATGTCAATACTGGCTTTTTTAGCTATGGATATCATTTGAAAAAATGGGACATCTCGCTTTCGGCAAGCGCAAAATTTATCAACTACGGCGAATTTGACAGAACAAACGTATTTGGGCAGATCGAAGGCACGTTTAAGGCCAATGAAACAGCCTTGATAATAGGTGCATCTAAGAGACTTTATGAGCGTCTCAGCATTGGTGTAAACGGGATGATTATAAGTTCTCGTCTAGCAGAGTATAGCTCTTTTGGAGTCAATTCCGATATTGGATTATTATATGCAGACACCACTACTAATTTTAATGTAGCCTTAGTGGCTAAAAATCTAGGTAGACAAATAACGGTTTATGATGATGAGACAGAATTTCTGCCTCTAGATTTACAAATAGGTATCTCAAAGAAACTAAAGCACCTTCCATTTAGGTGGTCTATCATTTATCATGATCTACAGCGATGGAATATCCTTTTTGATGATCCCAATGCGGAGGAAAATAATGTATTGATTCTCAATGACCAATCAGGTCGTAGCATGACGAATGTGTTCTTTGACAATTTGGCGAGACACTTTGTGGTGAATGGTGAGTTTCTCTTTGGAAAAAGAGAAAATTTCAGAGTTAGAGTTGGGTATAATCATCTTAGAAAACAAGAGTTGAGTGTGACCGGTATTCGGTCTACTGCTGGCTTTGCTTTTGGGCTGGGATTCAAATTCAAAAGATTTGGACTAGAATATGGGCATGGGTTTTACCACGTTGCCGGAGGCACCAATCATTTGAGTATCAGTACCAATTTAGACTCATTTAAGGGAGGAATTTAGGCGCAAAATGTTTTCTCGCACTAACTTAATGAACTCCTAATTTGGGTTAAATGCAGTAATGATAGATCTGATATTGAAATCATGGTATAGATCTGGCCCAAAGTCGAAAAGCATTTCTGCATGTTCGTGATGTACAAGATTAAATTTTCTTAATAAGTATTCCGCCCCTATACGATCATTCAGCTTGTACAAGCATACAATCTCACAAAGCGAAATCCCGACACCTGATGTACAAGTCTTAGATTCTTCGATTACCTTCAAGGCTTCATCATAGATCTCCTGATTCATATAGAATACCGCTAGCATGATCCAGTAGTCCGGAATATCAGCAGCAATATCAGCGGCTTGTTGATAAAAAGGAAGCGCCTTATCATAGTTGCCTTGCTTTTCAAATACTTCAGCAATAGCAGCGTAGAAGACTTCATTGCGATCTTCTATCTGCATAGCTTGCAAGTATGCGTTGATTGCTTTTTGCAAGTAATTTTTTTGGCAATAATATTCTCCTATGTGGTAATGCGCCATTGCATTTTTAGGATTCAGTCTAACCGCTTTTTTGAAATGATTAAAAGCCATGGTAGTTTGGCCATTGTGAAAATGGCAAATCCCCATCTTAGTATAGATATCACTCTTATCGTGATTATTGACCAGCATTTCGCTATACAGATCCAAGGCTTTACTATACTCTTCAATCCGCATATACGCCTCTCCACCCATCAAAAATCCATCTTGAAAATCTTTATTGATAATCGTGGCATATTCGAGCGCTTCTGCAGCATCTTCGAAGTTATCCAAGTTGTAGTAGGCGTAGCCCAAATTGTACCAGGACAAATAGGAATACGTTCTACGTTCTAGCAATTGCAAATGCAACTCTACGCTTTCTTCATATCTACCCGTCAACTCTACACACCACCAAATATGTTCAAGTGCTTCTTCATTATGCGGATTCGCCAACAGAGACAATTTGGTAGATTCAAACATCTCATCTAACTCATTTAGTTTTTCGTAAATCATCGCTTTGTATAAAAGTATATCAGATAAATCTTTTTCATTGGTAGTTGGAACAGCCTCTAATAATTCCAAAGCTTCATGATTCTCACCCTTTTCATTTAAAATATCCGCTTTAAGTAAAATGGTATCCAAATCATTTGGTCCATATACTCCTGCTGTTTCTAGTGCGTCCAAAGCAGCATCCAGTTTTCGTTTAGCGAAAAGTAATTCTGCTTGTTTGAAATAAACTTGACTCGAATAAGGATAAAATTTGATCGCTTGCTGTAGCACACTATCCGCTTGATCATATTGATCATTGTCGCGGTAATATTCGGATAGCCGGATGTAGTCCGGTTCATTCAGCTTGTAAGATTGATTGGATTCAAAACTTTTAACAATAGTAAGAAAATGATTTTCGTTCTTATTGACTTCCATAAAACCTGAAACTGAAATTTTGAAGTGTGAGTGAATAGCTTAGTCTCAAAATAACGAATTTATTTCCTTCTAGCGCACTTCTATTGGTACTATTTCACATATTTATTTTTCGCATTCAAATTTATAATAATCTATTTAAACAATGCATAATCAGCTATATACATATATTAATATTGTTATATTCAATATGCGTAGCACACGCAAAATCTTCATTTTCATCTTTCAATATATTTGGATTTTTATAACTCAAGAATGCTATTTATTTGCTATCCAATCGAATCTTTCAGTCATTAGGCTCTCAAACGGTCCGGTTTTCATTTTTTGTACTGAAATATTTCCTTTACTAAAAAACTACTGTTTTATAGAAGTATCTTACTTTTGGTCTATGTCCAAGAAAAAGACCTTAGCCTCATATTATAAAAAAGGAATATTAGAAGCAGGTTGCGATGAAGCAGGAAGAGGCTGTTTGGCCGGACCCGTATTTGCCGCAGCGGTTATCCTTCCTCCGAAGCACAAATTGAGAGATCTAGACGACTCCAAAGTATTGACAAAAGAAGTACGCGACGAACTGCGAGCACGAATAGAAAAAGAATCTCTAGCATGGGCAGTCGCCTCCGTCACTCCTCGTCAAATTGAAAAAATAAATATCCTCAACGCTTCTTTTAAAGCAATGCATAAAGCAGTGGACAAATTAAAGATGCAACCTGAATGTCTTTTGATCGACGGCAATCGCTTCAATCCCTATCTTGGCATTCCGCATATTTGTATTATCAAAGGAGACAGCAAATATGCTTCCATCGCGGCAGCTTCTATTTTAGCAAAGACCTATCGAGATGAATACATGCTCAAGCTGGATAAAAAATTTCCGCAATACGCTTGGCAGAGCAATAAAGGCTATCCTACCAAAGCGCATCGTGCTGCTATCGCTTCCAATGGTCCATGTAAGCATCATCGGAAAACGTTTAAATTGCTAGCAATTTGAGTTATGAATTATGAGTGATGAGTTATGA
>JALZVN010000368.1 GCA_023299965.1 Saprospiraceae bacterium
TCTGAAGATGCTGCGGATGTTATTGCGTCTGAGGAGGAATAATATTTCTATTTGTCAATAAATATTTTTTCTAGTACGGGCATGATTACGCGTATGCGTTCTTGATTGAAACTTCTTTTTTCTAGTGGTTTCTCTTTTCTACCATTCCGTGCATAATGAATTAGCTTTCTTTTTTCAGCGGGGGAAAACTCGGCAAAGGTTCTTCGTAATACGGGAACAATCTCCATGAAATGACTTTCTTCTACCTCGTCCAACCAATCATCGACAATCTTCCAGAAAGGGTAGTGATGGATCAAGATCATAGCCGAGCCAAATAAAAATCCTTCTATCCATAGTGCTTGTTCCATGGACTGTGATCCAACGGATAACTGATAGTGCATTTTTTGGGATACTTTTTCGGAGGTGTAAATCTTGCGCTCGAAGAGTATGCGATGCACTAAAGCATCAAGCATAGTATGGGTGCCAGAATTTTCTGCTATTCTGATAAGGGTCTGATACCAATCATGTATATAGTTTGGATTTTTCAGGATGAAAATGCTGTGGTTGAGTCTCTGGATTTTTTGAAAGAGTTCATTGGCTAGGTCTTCATTGATGCCGATACAAGTAGTAGGTAGTCCAATCATAATCCTAGGCAATACATTTTGTAGGATTTCTTCGATTTGAGTGTAGTCTAGTTTTCTAGTACTCCCATAGCGCATAGCATCTATGAGTTGTGGTACCAGAGTCATGAGCGCGCTAGTGTCCGATTGGAGCACTGCAAGCTGACTGATTTGCTGTAATAATGAGGATAGGGCTAAAGGCAAATCTGCCTTGAGTACTTTCTCTAATAATTCTGCTAGTCGATCTAGTTTGGATTCGTTTCTCACATTATGGACTACATAGCTGCGGGTAGCTTCCTGGATATCGTTACCCCACATACTGGCTTCAATGACACGAATGGAGTATTCAGGCTTCCATTTGAGTTTCCAGGTTTCGCTAAATGATCCAGTGGCATAGCGGGAGCCTTTTCTTGCTTTACCAAAAGGAATATTTAGAATAGATAGCCTATGCAGTAGTTTACTGCCAAGCAACCCTGTTGGTTTTCTTAGATCTAATTTTTTGGTCGTCGGATCGGAGCTGTTATATTCCTTGCTTAATCTTGCCTTTTTGATTTGCTGGAGAACGTCTTTTTGTAGAGGGACAGTAGGTACATTTTTGGGCAGTTTGCCTACTTTGTTTCCAATGACAAGGTTTGTTTCTATCAGATTGAACTTGACATCGAGTCCATTGCAAAGCGTACTGAGCGCAGCTTCCTTCAATTCTATCAGTCCAGGAAGCGGTATGTCTCTCAACGCTGCCAGATGCTTGGCAAGGTTAACGGCTTCTATGATATTAGCGGAAGAGGCGTCGAGTCCATTTTTTCTAAGCAAACGGGCAGCCTTCGTTAACCAACGAGTAGCGCTGTCCTTTTTTGAGTTGAAGATGAGATCGTACCAAGCTGGGGAGTCTACTCCAGCGGCGTATCCTCCTGAACGCGCTAATCTTTCATAGGTCCACGGGATCCAAGTGGCTTCGGTCTTTATTTTCTTGAGCCCTTTTAATAAAGCGTTATCGTCTTTCTGTTTGAATGCGGATAAGTCGTTGAGTGTAGGGGCATGCCATGCTCCACAGATAACCGCGATGCGATCAAAGTTGTTTTTGATGGCATTGCGAATTTGATTACGCATGTAGGCTTCTCTCAAGAGGGTTTCTCGTTCTTGATCGATTATTTCTTTTCTTAGCGCACCGACCATATCTTCGATGAGGGCAAATATTTCCATCCCGCTCTCGGCGTATTCAAAAGTGAAATCCCACCATCTTTCACTGTCTTTAAAACCTGCGATTTGCGCTAGATTTCCAAGTGGATCTGTGATGTCCAAGTCATTAGAGTATTGATTTTCTTCTGGAAGTGGTAAGCTTTGAGATTGGGGCAAATCGATAAATCCCATTTCCAAGTTGTGCTTGTGCCCATATTGTAGGGCTTGCCATTCTGGTGAAAATTTAGCAAAAGGATAAAATGCAGCTTGATTAAAATCTGCAGGATTATATATCAAGATGGCTAAGGGGAGTTTCATCTTTTTGTTCGCACTCAACGGAATGACTTTTTCTGCATCTGCAGGTGCTTCGATCAATATACAATCGGGCTGAAACTCCTCTAAGGCTCGCATAACATTTTTTGCCGAGCCGGGACCATGATGTCTGATGCCAAAAACCTTATGCTTATTCAACTTATCTTGATTTACAAGCTTCGTAAAGATCTTTCCATTCTTTTCGATCCTTGATGACGGTTTCTAGATATTCTTTCCACGCTACTTCATCTGTCTTTGGATCTTTGACGATTGCTCCTGTGAGACTAGCTGCAAGATCATTGGCGGTCATAGTACCACTGCCAAAATGGGCTGCTAGTATAACGCCATTATTCACTACGGAAATAGCTTCTGCGGTACTCAATGTACTACCAGGTACTTTGAGTTTCATTTTGCCATCTGTAGTCCCACCAGATCTCAGCTCTCTAAATATAGTAACGAGTCTATTGATTTCTTCTACAGGTACTTTGCTCTTCGGCATGGCTAATTTTTGTACAAATTTTTCTACTCTAGTTTGTACGATTTTAACTTCTTCATTAAAGGACTTTGGCAGAGGCATGACTACGGTGTTGAATCTACGTCTCAAAGCACTCGATAAATCGTTGACTCCTTTGTCTCTGTCATTGGCAGTCGCGATTACATTAAATCCTTCTATAGCTTGCTGCTCTGTATTGAGCTCTGGTATAGGGAGCGTCTTTTCTGATAGCACAGTGATAAGTGAATCTTGTACATCAGAAGGAAGACGAGTCAATTCTTCAACTCTTACAATCTGGCCAGATTGCATGGCTTTCAAAACAGGGGAGACCACTAAAGATTTTTCTGAGGGTCCTTCTGCCAAGAGTTTTGCATAGTTCCACCCATACCTTAAGGACTCTTCTGAGAGACCCGCTGTACCTTGGATGAGTAGTTTAGAAGTGCCTGAGATCGCTGCAGCTAGGTGTTCTGACAGCCAAGTCTTAGCGGTTCCGGGGATACCTAGGAGTAGTAAGGCACGATCCGTTAATAAAGTGGCTACTGCTACTTCTATCAATCTCCTGTCTCCGTAGTACTTTGTTTCTATCTCCGTGCCATCGTCAAGTTTTCCTCCAACAATATAAGTGACTACCGACTTAGGAGATAGCTTCCAATTGGCGGGTTTATTTTTCACATCGATTTTGCTCAATGCGTCTAACTCTTTTTTGTAGGCATCCTCAGCATGAGGTCGTTGGATATTGGTATTCTTCTTGGGCATATTTGTTTATCTTACAATGATGCGGTAATGAATGCTAAATCAAGGACTACTTTTTATGATGCAAAAAGTAACACAACTAATTGGTAGTCACATAAGCTAATTTTGATTTAGTATTTTATGAAAATTACCGAAGCATTTATCTTAAAAAGGCAATCATAAAGGTAAGCACAGTCACCACAAATCCGACCATAAATACATTATATGAGTAGGAAAGATATCTATATTTCTGATCGAGTACTTTTCCTAGAAAATAAAGATCTCTAGTCATGTTACCATAGATGAGTTCACTATCTCTAAACATGGCATCCACGGCACTTTCAAATTGTTCCAGATCTAAATGTACAAAATTGCCAAAGAAGACTATGTTCTTTTGGGTTTCCTCAAGAGGCATATTGCTTCGATTGATTCTGGTCACTTTAGGTCTTGCAGAAAGTACCGCACAAATCAAAGAGGTCAATCCTGTAATCAAAAATATGACCACTGGTACGATGATCATAGGGTTGGTCTCCGTGATATTTCTATAAGATAAAACAGAGATAAGCACAGAAATCATAATCGCGTTGACCGAGATCATAATATTGGCTTTTTGATCGGCGATAGCACTTAGGTTTATATGATTTCTAAAGTTGGCTCTAAAGAAAGTTTGGGTCGCATCATTTGGCAATCTTTTTTCAAGATTCTGAAATGTGCGTAGTTTTTCATGGTCCCATGCTTTAGGACCGTTTCTTTTGTTTCTCTTTATTTTTTGACTGTAGTCTAGTAGTTGTTGATTGAGTATAGGTTTGTACGTGAGCTCTGTATGTGGGTAGTGAAAGTTGACCGATTGTATGGCTTCATATTGTTTGGTATTCCACTCCAGATTTGACATGCCTTCAGGCTCAAAAGAGAGGGATTCCATTTTGTGTAAAGCGGTTTGTGCAGGGTCTACTTGCGCATAGGTCTGTGCATGAATGCCATCGGCTAATAGTTTCTGAGCGGCTGTACTTTTCTCCTTTTTTTGAAAAAAAGTGTTTAAGGCATTTGTAACCGCTTGGACAATATTGGGGTCAAGAGTTTGTTGCGAGGCATAATTTTTCCATAGAGACAAAGCGCTATCCGCTATCATGGTTCTATTTTGCGCCATTCCTGAAGTGTAGAATATGCTAGCTAACTTTGCTTGCTCTACAGCCTCTGCTCCAATGTTTTTCTCTGCATTAGCGATTTCCCCTATCTTATGACACAAGGAGATACAGAACTGGTAATTGTGGAAGACCAATTTTTTATCAGAATGAAAAAAAGGAGCAGCATAATGAAGTGCTTTCTCTACTATTTCTGAATGAATGATTTCAGACATGAATTATTTTTGTCCGAAATTATGAAATTCTAGCCAATAGGTAGCAATAGATTTTAATATAGCGCAGATTACTTTCGCGCTGAAGTATGCGCGCGTATGAAATACGATTCCAATTGAGCTATTTTTTCTGAATTAGGTTGACCTTCAGGAGTGGGTAGATACCTAGATACATACGCTTCATAGTGTATGAAATCGTTTACATAGTTGCTGTCAAGCGCTTTTGATAGTTCTTTGAGTCCGTGAAATTGGGGGTTGTTCTCTTCATGTCTCAAATAGGAAACTAGGGCATTCAATAAGCATTCTTTTTCTTCTACCAGCCATGAGGGTTGGTCAGAAATGGTGCTCATTTTTGATTTGTGTTGATCGTCTTCTTGCCATACAGATTTACAAATGGCGTATGTTCTCCAAGGTTGAGACTTAAAACTTATAAAGGTTTTATCTTCACGCTTGGCAATGCAATAAGAAAATTGCATTTCCCATTTGGCATGAATCTTTTTATTAGCCTGCAGAGTCAAATCAAAGTACTTTTCTAGTGTTTGAATTTCTTCAGGACTATAGTGGTATTTAGAGTAGGGTAGAAGCACCTTTGCATTAAAAATATGCTTCCAAGCAAATTCGGGTTTCTTGGTCTCCAAGTATGCCCTTGCTAGAAAGTATTCGTTTTCAAAAGTGAAATCATTGGACGATTCCTGATGGAAATGATGAAGTAAGGCTTCATCATATTTTCCTAGCGCAAAATAGTTGTAAGTCAGTTCCTTTAAGTCAACCGCTGCGCTTGCTTGGGTTTTGTTTTTTAGAATCTTCTTAATTCTTTTTTTGAGTTTCTTGCTATTCGATTTGCTGATAACTTTCGAACTAAGGACACTATTTTTAGGCGTCCCCGTAGACTTTTCGGTTGATTGGCCCGCTAGTCGACAATTAGCAAAAGCTTTTGCTTCGAGATTGTTTGTTTCTTGAAGCATGTACTTTTCAGGGGTATTCATCACGATATCCTCCATTTCCTCCGGGGTACGGAGGAATTGCGCATTACAATAGTAACTAATTGACAAAAATATCGTCAATACTGCGTATTTTACTCTGATTTTCAAGTACATATACAAGTATTTTACTCTGAAATGGTAATTTTGTTTGTACAAACAAAACGTATTTAATTTTCACATTTATATAATATACAATTATGTCAATCAATTTAATGGACTTAGTCAAAAGTCAGCTTTCAGGTGGCGTTATGGACGTGCTCGCTTCTCAATTAGGGAATGGAGTATCAAAGCAACAGACTTCTGGTGCTGCTGATAACATTATGGAAGTTCTACTTGGTGGTATAGCTCGAAATGCACAAAGTCCTGATGGAGCAAATGCATTGAATAATGCCCTTGAGAAAGACCATGACGGAGGTATTCTTAATAATATTCAAGATATCCTAGGCGGAAATAACGTGCAACCTCAATTCGAACGTGCTATGAATGGCGCGGGGATATTGAAGCATATTCTTGGAGATAAGCAATCAAGCGTTATTGATGCAATTTCTAAGAGCAATGGATTAAACACAAGTCAAACTGGCAACTTAATGTTGAAGCTTGCACCACTTTTATTAGGTGTTTTGGGTCAGCAGAAAAAGCAAAATGGATTAGATATGTCTGGTATTTCTGACTTGTTGAATGGCGCACGTCAGCAACAACAACAGCGTACATCAGGAAGCCCATTAGGTGGAATGTTGAAGAATCTTATCGACCAAGATGGAGATGGTAACATCATCGATGATGTTGCTGG
>JALZVN010000369.1 GCA_023299965.1 Saprospiraceae bacterium
GGGGTATTGGGTTGTGAAATTAACTGGACTTTAACACTTAAATCAAAAAATCGAAATGCTAGAAGGCTTATATTTGGGTATAAAATATATTGAAAATGAAAGGATTACACATTTTATTGATTTTAGGCTTAGTTTTTTGTGCTCAGATTGGGTTTGCCCAAGTATCAGAAAAAACGTACGAAATTACGGTTACCCTTACAGACGAAGAAGGCAATACAGAAGTGAAGGAAATGCTAATCAAAGGGGATATGAGTCAGAAAGAGATAGACGACTTGATTCAAGAACAGATCTCTGGAGCTGATGGAGAGGTAGATATAAATGTAAACGTAAATGTAATTGGAGATAGCGTAACAGATACGAATGGTAAGCAATCAAAGACCATTACAAAAATTAGAAAACAAAGAAATAATCTTTCAGACGAAGAGAAAATTATTATCGAAGAGCATGATATGGAAATTGAAGTCAAAGGAGACAAAGTTTTCATCAATGGTGAAGAAGTAAAAGAAGGTGATTTTGGAGATAAAAAAATCCGAATTATGAAATTTGAGGAAGGCGATGATTTTGATCTGGAAAGTATCTTGGAAGGAGAGGAGATCGAAATTGGAGAAGGAGAGAAAATATTTTTTATTGAGCGTGAAGAATCTTCTGAAGGTTTGGCATTCTTAGGAGTGACCACAGGTAGTCCTCAAGAGAATGGGTTGCCTATACGATCCATAGTCAAGGGGTCTTCTGCAGAAAAAATGGGATTACAAAAGAATGATGTTGTCATATCTATTGATGGCAAAAAAATCACAAATTTTGAATCACTTAGCAAAGTCGTAAAGTCTTACCTACCTGGTGAATCTGTAAAGCTTATATATGTACGGGAAGGAGAAACACAAGAAACTACTATAGAATTAAGCGATTATGCTAAATTCAATAGGGTTCAAAATGATTTTATGAGAGGTCGAAGAAAAAGAAATCACGTACAAAAAGTAGATGTTACAAAACCTAGCCTAGGAGTGATATTGCAAGGAGGACATAAAGAGTCTGTAGTGATTGACAAGGTGTTAGTAGGAAGTGCTGCCGAAAAGGCTGGATTGAAATCTGGAGATATTATTACTAAATTAGATAAGGCAGATATATTAAGCAATGATCAAGCAATAGCAACAATCAAAGCACATAAAATAGGAGACGAAATAAAAATCAAAGTGTTAAGAGAAGGTAAGAAGAAAACGATGCGCGCCACTTTACAAAAAGCTACCAATAGACAAAGAGGATTAGAGAATAACACCTCCAACACTATTGAGCGAATCATTATCAAAGAAAGGAAAGAAGAGGATGCAAGAAGTGGTTTTGAAACTGGAGGAGCCATTAAGTTAAGAGATTTCGACTTGAGTCCTAATCCTTCAGACGGAGAAATCACTGTTCAGTTTAGCATGGATCCTTTAAAGTCTAATGAAGTATTGACAGTACGTATCGTTGGACTGGATGGTAAAGTAGTTGTAGAAAATGCACTAGATAAATTTGATGGTCGATATAATGATAAATTTGATTTGTCAAACCTGTCAAGTGGAATTTATCTTTTCCAAGCAGAAAAGAATGGGCAAACTTTTACAAAGCGATTTGTATTGAAGCAGAAGTAAAATTTTGCTTTGTCATAAATATATTAACAAAAAGGACTCTCGCGATCTTCGTGAGAGTCCTTTTTGTTAATGACTTAGAGTCGAATCTATGGGAGATCCAAAAATCCAATCTAATTATAATTTCACTATTCTTTTTTGAATTACATGAGTTTTGTTTTGCCCTGTCAGATAGTAAATGCCTGCGGGCAAATTTGTCAAATCAATAGTGTGATTCAATAGTTGTACAGAGGTCTGTTTTCCAGCAGAATTATAAACAATAAAATTGAAATCGCTCAAATCAGTACTGTTATTCTGAATATAGAATATGTCTTTGCTAGGATTAGGATAAATGTCAATTGGTGTGTTGATCAGCTGAGTGGTAGATACTTCTTGGCAGACTTCTACTAGTTCACACCTTTGCAATTCGAGGACTGCACGTATAAAATTGGCTTGTCCTTGACTAAAGCTATTTTGGCAGGACTCAGCAGCAGAATCCATAAAATTTTCGATCATATCGGGTCGATCATTAGCTCCATCTGAACAAGTGTTTTGCATAGGATTACAATCAAAGATAGTTTGACTTCCTGCATTTGGAGTATCTGCAATACCATCATCAACATTACAACTATTATTTAGAGTGGTGCCATCTCCCCAAACATGCCTTAAGCCTAAATAGTGACCCACTTCATGCACAGCTGTTCTTCCTTTAGCCAGTTGTACAGTAGACCCAGGAGCAAATGTAATGGTAAAGGGGTTATCGCGACCAACTGTTCTATAGTCTAGTACAATTCCTTCTAGTTCTCCTTCAGGAAATACAGCACCTGGAGGCCAATTACTCAAATCATTAGGAGGATAGGCATACCCGAATAGTTGCCCTGCAAATTCACCAGCAATGATCAAAGGTTGAATATTACAGATCCAAATATTTAGGTGACGATCTGGATCAACGGCACTGCTTCCACCTTCCGCATCTAGTTTTACATAATCAGGCAATTGTCCAGTAATTAGATCTACATCAAAGATGGTATCTGTTTGTACAACTTTAATCTCCTTCAAATCAAAATTGATCATTGGATTGCCAACTATGTCTTCAAAGATTGGTCTTATATTGTCTGCATCTGCATTTTGCCTTTGAAAATCTTCATTAAGAATTTCTATTTGAGATAGAATAAAAGAGGAATCTAATTTTTCTTCCTCTTCTTTCCAGACCACATGTACGACAACTGGAATAGTAAAAGTAGTATTGGGGTATCGCATATTGTTGGAGTGATCTATTGCTTCCGTGAAAGATTTGTCCAAGGATTCCTTGTAGTCTGGGTAAAGGCGTTCCATTTTGTTCATTACCAAATCGTGACCACATATTGTATTTTGGGCAATACTTAACTGACAAGTTAAAATCAAGAATAGAATGCAGAAGACAAGTTTTTGCATAATTTTATTTTAGAAGTATAGCCAGTGAAAATTTCGCTGACCTAAAGTATTAAACTCTAAAGTAGGCGATGGTATTTTGATGATGTTCAATATTTTGAATAACCCTCTTAACGCTTTATTGCGTACAGGTATTTTTTCTAAATCAATATCAAAAGAAAAAAACAATTGCTGATGTCTTTCAAAATTAGCAGGATTAAATCTTTCTCCACTCCTAACCCAACCGTTACCAAATGCTCCTAATACATTTTCTGCTCCATAGCCTACTGCTAGATTTAACCAAGGTGGAAATTTTTCATTATTGCTAGCAAAAATAGATTGGAGGTTAAGTGAAAGCCATATGGTTTGCGCATTATAATCTTTTATTAATCGTTCTGCTACTCCTGTTCCAAAAGATTCCTCAGCCCGATCTCTTATGGTAGAAGTTTGATTGTTACTACTCAGTGTCTCTGCGCTATAAGAAACAGGAGTATAACTAAACTTCATTTTTATTTTTTGTTCTTCCCAGACGAACTGCTGAATACCAAAAAGTAGGGTGCCTCCTGTATTGTAGGCGACATCATGCCATGACCATCCCCATCGAGCACTATGTCCATCTAAAACCTCAATTGATGTTTGTGCTAAAGTACTAAACGCAATCGCGGCAATGGTGGATTTTTTGGAAGATAAGCCGGTCCATCGACTAGCATGAAAAAATAATTTTGTCTCAAAATAGGCACTAAAGGCATGCCCATACTTATCCATATTTTCCCATTCTCCCCAGTCGTTAAAAGTTTGAAAAGAGGTTTTGGGAAATCCTTTGTACCAAAACTCATTAAGTCCAATAATAGTTCCAGTGTAAAGCGTTGCGGCAGTAATCCCTACGGTCAAGGCTCGTTTCTTTTGAAGCGTGTCTGGAGTACTGAAAATGGAAAGCTTTTTCTCTTGTTGACTAAAACTACTAGTTATAGAGAGAATTATGAATAGAGCTGTTAAAAAGCTGAATTTTGACATTTTTGCGTGCTTATAATCTCATTAAAGATACTCTTTAGTCTTCATAAATGAGTTGTAAATCTAAAATTGAACGTCATTGTGTCGGAAAACTTAATTTTCAAGCAAGTTTGCTTTATCTTACACTAGAATTAAAATATCATAAAATGAACCAAAATAAAATAGCATCATTAGGAATAATAGCATTCATATTGATCATTCTAGTTATTGCCCTATCGAACAGTCTTTTTGTAACCATAGATGCAGGTCACCGTGGGGTGCTTTTTAAGCGTTTTTCAGGAGGTCTTGATATGCAAAGTGAACCATATGATCAAGGATTTCACGTCATTGCTCCGTGGAATAAACTATTTATTTATGATGTAAGAATCAATCAGGCGGAAGCAAAAATGCAGGTATTGTCCAAAAATGGATTGAATATCACAATTGATGTTTCTTACAGATATCAACCTACACCTAGCAAATTAGCTTTTTTGCATAATGAAGTAGGATCGGAGTATCAAACCAATATCGTTATTCCTGATTTGAAAGCTGCGACGCGTGAGATCATAGGTAAATATCTTCCAGAAGAGTTGTATTCTAGTAAAAGAGAAACTATTCAAACAGAAATTTTTGAAAGAACAAGAGATGCCATTACTAAAAAACACATTATTTTGGATGCTGTATTGATTAAGGATATTGGATTGCCAGCTACAGTAAAGGAAGCAATTGAAGAAAAATTGGAAGCTGAACAGACTGCCTTAAAATTTGAATACATATTAGATCAGGAAAGACAAGAGGCTGAGCGTAAAGTTATTGAAGCAGAAGCGAAGTCTAAGGCAAATGATTTGTTGAATAAGTCACTTACAGCAAATATTCTAAAGGATAAAGGGATTGAAGCAACCTTAGAGATAGCAAAATCGCCTAATTCAAAAGTAGTAATTATAGGAGGCGGAGACGACGGAATGCCATTAATTCTTGGCAACTAAGTTGTTTTTTTTGCAAATTGTAATCCATAATCATAAAAAGTAATTTTCTAATGAGACATATATTTAATATAAACTTTATTGCAGTTCTGTTATTTGCGAGTTTACTTTATGCTTGCGCGGAGCCATCAGTAGAAAACGGTTTTCGATTAAGTGGTAACTTAGAAGGGGGTGTCGGAGAGATTTCTTTAATGAGATATGAGGGACAATCTTTATTGATAGAGACCAAGACTTTAGATAAAGATGGAAGTTACAAGTTCGAAGTACCAAATGCAGTAAAGGCAGCCTATCTGCTTCAGCATGGTACGACATTGTATCCATTTGTCTATGAAAGCGCTGAAGAAGAAAATATCACTATTAATGCTATTGCTAATGAACCACTAAAAGGAGAATACCAAGTTACTGGTTCGGAAGGATCAAGAGTCATGCAAGAATATTATAAACGATATCGAGTGGGTTCGATTACTTTAAAAGATTACAATGATATGTCCCTGACATCAAAGCATCCTTATATGCAGTCATTCATGACTAGTAGGTGTTTACAGTATGGTAATCAGACTTTAACTGTGCATATGAAATCACTAGCAAATTTGAAAAATGCTGACCCGACCTCCAAGTTGGTTGCTCACTATGATTCAAGTATCAAAAAATCGATGAATTCGCAGAATGAAAGAGCGAGAAAGAGTTTGTCCGAAGGACCTCTCGCAGTAGGACAATTTGCACCAAATATTACATTGCCAAACCCTGAAGGCAAAATGATGCAGTTGAGTGAACTCCAAGGAAAAGTAGTATTGGTAGATTTTTGGGCAAGTTGGTGTGGACCTTGTCGTCGTTATGGGAATCCAAAATTGGTCAAACTGTATAATAAATACGATAAGGATAAATTCGCAATAATGAATGTTGCCTTAGAGAGAGGGACAAGCAATGCAAAATGGGTTGACGCTATCAAAAAGGATGGACTAGTTTGGCCACATCAAGTGGTTGATAAGAATAGAAAATATTCTCCGCTTTATGGAGCTTCTAGAATACCTCGAATCTATGTAATAGATAAAGAAGGTAGATTGGCTGCAATCAACCCATCTAGCCCAGAGTTAGAAAAAACCATAGAGAAATTAATGAAAGCATAATCAAATAGATAGGAGCAAAGATGCTTTTCTAAGCATCCTTACTCCTATCTCTTCTAATTAAATATATCATATCTGATTGCAATCTTTTGATCGAAGTATATCTATGAAATCAAATC